>JAFOGM010000250.1 GCA_017386805.1 Bacillota bacterium | reverse complement strand
CTGATTCCCAGCATCTTCGCAATATTCAGAGCATCTTTAGGTACTTCGCCCTGTTTCTCTACTCTATACAGACGATAGTCCATATATTTCGAAATTATATTGATCCGCTCACTCTTCTTGGCATATTGGATCTCGCGGTTCAGAAGGGTGAAATTCGCATCAGCAAGTCCTCTCACCTGCATATTCACCACGCCTTCCTTTTCCGTTACGGTCTCAAAATGCGTCGTCATGAGGGCAATATACGGTTTTTTCATGAGATAGTCCACCAGGGACTTGGACAGAGCCAAGCCTTCCACCGGATTGGTGCCGGAGGCGATCTCATCGATCAAAAGAAGCGTTCTGTCCACGCTGTTATCCAGCATGAACTTCAGTTCTTCCATTTCGCTGCCGAAGGTGGATAAGCCACGTTCCACAGACTGGCTGTCACCCACCAGGATCTGCATGTAATTGGACAGACCCACGCGGGCGTGCTTTGCCGGAACGAAGAATCCGTACTGCGTCAGGATCATCACCTGACCGGACAGCTTCAGGGAAATGGTCTTACCGCCCATGTTGGCACCGGTGATGCAGGTAACACCCTGCTTCAGACCGATGGATACGGGACAGTAGGTCTTTCCTTTGGATTTCAGGATCCCTTCTACCTGAAGGTTTCGTCCTTCTTCGATTTCCAGGATATGCTCGGAAACGATCTCCGGTCTGGTGCATTCATGAGCTACGGCAAACAGCGCTTTTCCAAGCGCCAGATCCAGAGCTCCGATTCTGTCGCAGTTGTGCTTCAGAGTCTCTTCACGACCGGAAATTTCCAGGGAAATATCCTTTCGGATCCGTTCTTCCTCTTCGTCCATCAGGACCACCAGTTCGTCCATCTGCTTCATATAACCGTAGACGACCTCGTTGGCCTTCAGCTGGAAGGTTGCGGACATGTAGTCCTGATCCACCATTTCCAGATCTTCAATGGACTGGATTTTTTCAAAATCTTTATTGTTTTTCGAGACGGAGATGTCGAATTTCGGAGTCAGGTTGATTCCATATTCCTTTCGGATCTCTTCTCGTCTGACTTTCTGTTCCTTGCGAATGGCGATTTCCAGTTCGCGCTTCTTTCCGCGAAGTTCACGGATCAGTTCAGAAAATTCATCATAAATGTAGAAGGTGTTGATACGGTCACGGCGGGGATCCAGAACGTCCAGAAGATCCGTTGTATCTTCCAGCTGGTATTCCGCCGGGATCAAAAGCGTTTCGTCTTTCACCGAGAGCTGCTGAAGGCGTCTCATGCAAAGCAGTAAGCTCTTGATTTCGTAAATTTCCACCACAGAAAGCGTCTGTGTTTTTGCCCGTTCAATGGAGTAGGACACATCCTTGATCTCCATGAACAGTTCCTGGATCTGTTCCACGAACTTGGCGTTCTCCTGAACAAAGCAGACCATCTGCTCCATCTTGTCGAATTCCGCATTCAGTTCCGCTTCCTGACCAGGATAGTAGGGCTTGATTTCTTTCAGCTGATTCTTCCCGAAGGGAGTGTTCAGATCGATGCTCTGCATCACGTAATCAAGACCCACCTCGCGTCTGGTCTTCACATTGGCCAGACGGCGGTTCGATCCCATAATCATATTCAGGTCCTCCCAACTACACTCTTACGTCGATGATCGGCAGATCGGGAATGGCTTCCTGCATGGCAGCCATCAGAGCCTCACGATCGAAAGTGTAACCGCTCGGCGCCCACGGATTTACGGTGATCGCCGCGATCTCAATGTTCTGCAGAACATTGATTCTCATGCCTTTTTTTCTCCAGAGGCCCCAGTCCATCACACTCAGGAAAATCTTTGTAGGATTCTTCAGAATGAAGCGGACTCTCTTCAGCTTCTTGGGATTGATATCGGTAATAACACTGTTGGTGAAGGCACCGGGGATGTAAACATACTCGGTATCTTCATCGATCTCGTCATCTATAAATCTCGACGAACCCAGACCTGTAGCCAGATCCAGCTTCTTCACATTCCCGTTTTTGTCAACGAGCATGATCTTGTCGTCGAAGTTGTTTTCTTCAATTAAGGTTCTTGCAGGTCCTTCTTCCATCTCAGGGGTGGAATACAGGTTTACAATGTGCGCTGTTTCGTCCACAACCTTGCGCATGCTTCTGGACAGCACTGCACCGGTGGATAAAATGATCGCTTCGGAAGTTTCCGGAGATGCGATGGACTTTCTGTCGATCGCGCCATCGATCAGGATCATTTCACAGCCATAGCCGAACATTTCTTCGCACACGCGCTTGGTGTCCATAGCCGCAGGCGGTCCGGCAATCTGTACATACCCGCTGTCGGCAACCCTGCAGATCAGCAGGGGACCCATCGGGGTGGAGTACTTCGTCTTCTTGAGAATTTCCAGACCGGCGTCAGCCAGTTCATACAGCTGCGTCGGAACTGTTACGATCGTATCTTCATCGAGGTAGATCCTCGGTTTTTCCGTTCCGGTCACAAGGTCCTGTGTTTCTCCGTCACGGCCGATGGAGGTAATTCCCAGACGTAAACCTTCGTCCATTGCCTCCTCGATCAGGTAGTTCAGCGCGGTGGTCTTCCCAGCGTTTTTTGCCATCCCTACAATGGAAACCGTCTTGTATTTTTTCTGTAACTCGTACAATAAGCCCATGGGGGATTCTCCTTATGGTTAGGGGCAGATTTCTCTGCCCCATAATCATTCACTTAATAATAAGTAGAGTTCAAACTACTTGTTTCTCTTGTGACGCAGCAGATCCTGCGGTTCCATAGCCAGTCTCTGACCTCTCAGCAGACCAGCAACACCTTCGTATTCGTAGGTCTTCTTACCGGTGCATACGTCGCAGGTGCAAGCCAGCTTCGGCAGGTGTTCGGGTTCGGTGTAAGTGGTGATTACGCCTTCGTAGTTTCTCAGGATAACCTTACCAGGAGCCTGGGAAATTACGTACTGAGGCATAACCGGAGTCTTACCGCCGCCGCCCGGAGCGTCTACTACGAAGGTCGGAACTGCATAACCGGAAGTGTGGCCACGCAGACCTTCGATGATTTCGATACCCTTGGATACCGGTGTTCTGAAGTGTTCAATACCCAGAGACAGGTCGCACTGATAGATGTAGTACGGTCTTACTCTGTTCTTAACCAGTTCGTGAACCAGTTCTCTCATGATGTGCGGGCAGTCGTTAACGCCTCTCAGCAGTACGGACTGGTTGCCCAGAGGAATACCAGCGTCAGCCAGCTTCTTGCAAGCTTCCTTAGCTTCAGCGGTCAGTTCCTTCTTGTGGTTGAAGTGAGTGTTCAGCCATACCGGGTGATACTTCTTCAGCATGTTAACCAGATCGTCGGTGATTCTCTGCGGCATAACAACCGGAGTTCTGGAACCGATACGAACGATTTCAACGTGCGGGATTTCTCTCAGCTTGGAGAAGATATATTCCAGTACATCATCTTCTACGCACAGAGCGTCACCACCGGACAGCAGAACGTCTCTTACTACCGGGGTCTTTCTGATGTACTCGATGCACTTATCGATGTCTTCCATGGATCTAGCACCATCGGTTTCACCAGCCATTCTTCTTCTGGTGCAGTGACGGCAGTACATGGAGCACTGGTCAGTGATCAGGAACAGTACTCTGTCAGGATATCTGTGAGTCAGGCCAGGAGCCGGAGAGTCTTCGTCTTCGTGCAGGGGGTCCAGCATGTCAGCTTCGCCTCTGTGCAGTTCTGCGGAAGTCGGAACAGCCTGCATACGAACCGGGCATCTCGGATCATCGGGATCCATCAGAGCAGCATAGTACGGGGTGATACCCAGACGGAAGGATGCAGCAACAGCAGCGATGTCTGCTTCTTCTTCCGGAGTCATGTTGATAACCTGCTTCAGTTCTTCCAGGGTAGTGATTCTGTTTTCGATCTGCCAGTGCCAGTCGTTCCACTGTTCGTCAGTTACGTCCTTCCAGAGTTCGATGTCTCTGAAGTTTCTGATTTCAGCCATTGTTAGTGTTCTCCTTTAATTTACATATACATTTCATATACATATCAATGGCCGGCAGGCAGAACCTGCCGGTCCATGAATGTCTGTGAGTGTATGACGGTTAGGTATTGGATTAAGCGAACAGTTCGGTGAAGATGTTTCTCAGAACTTCACTTTCTCTCATTTCCTGCAGAGCGATTGCAGCGTGGCCCTTGCAGTAACCGTTACCTACGATCATGTTAACGTCCTTACCTACGCCTTCTG
The DNA here is from genome assembly GCA_017386805.1 of Bacillota bacterium. GTDB lineage: Bacteria > Bacillota > Clostridia > Peptostreptococcales > Anaerovoracaceae > RGIG446. The sequence continues at coordinate 955 of JAFOGM010000250.1, read as the reverse complement.
CACCCAGAGCAGCCTTTACGAAGTTGGTAGCCATGGAGAAGAAGTATACGGTACCATCATCCTTGGTAGCCAGGATGGAAGCCATTTCGGTGTTTTCGATGGATACGCAGTTGATTACAACGTCGCACAGCTTACCGTCGGTAACTTCCATGATTGCGTTGTAAACTTCAACAGCGTTGGTAGCGTCGCAAACCAGTACGTGGTCAGCGAAGCCCAGGCTTTCAGCTCTCTTAGCGGATCTCGGAGTAGCGATGCAGATAACCTTACCGGTTACGCCAGCTCTCTTCTTAGCTTCGTACATGCACAGCATACCGGACTTACCGCCGCCACCGATAACCAGAACGGTGTCACCGGACTTAACCAGCTTAGCAGTCTGTGCAGGAGCACCAGCAACGTCCAGAACGGACAGAGCCAGGTTTTCCGGCATATCGTCGGGAATTACAGCGTAAATACCGGACTGGAACAGGATAGCGTGACCCTTGATGTCAACCTGGTCGATAGCAGGTCTCATTTCGATGATTTCATCGATTACCAGCGGAGTCAGGGACAGGGAAACCAGAGTAGCGATCTTGTCGCCAACCTTCAGGTCGCCAACATAGTTTTCACCGATCTGTTCAACGGTACCGATCAGCATACCGCCGGAACCAGTCCAGGGATTCTTGTGCTTACCAGCGTTAGCAACGATGCTCAGCATGGTTTCCTTGATCTTGTTCATATCTTCTTCGGTGGTGATGTCAGCGGGCTTCTTACCATCGCAGGATCTTCTAACGATTTCGGTGAAGGAAGCGGAGTCAACGTTCAGAGTCTGTACGTTGATCAGTACTTCGTTATCGTAGATTTCCATGGTGTTGTCAACCTTGTCAGCCGGCTGCGGTAAAACGCCAACGGGGGAAATTACACGGTGAGTTCCGTAAGGGCATCCTTTTTTCTGCATGATGTTCATCCTCCTTAAATT
>JAFOGM010000249.1 GCA_017386805.1 Bacillota bacterium | reverse complement strand
TGTTTGCACAGTACATGCTGACGAATAAAGTACAGCTGGGCTATGCGCAGACCGAAGGCTATGTTCCTGTAACAACAAAGGCGCAGGAATCCGAAGAATATCTGGATTACCTGTCCAAGATCGGTCAGGATAACGACCTGCACTATGAAGTGAAAATCGAGGCAGCTCACCTGTTGATGGACAATACGGAAAATACATTTGTAACACCGGTGTTCAACGGCTCTACTTCGCTGCGCGATACAGCTGGTCAGATGATCGAAAGTGTGACCAAGTCCGTTCGAAGAAAAGAAGTGGTGGACGATGCCTATATTGAAAAACTCTACGGAGATATGACATCGCTTTATCGATTGGATCAGAAGGGCGGCGCAGGCGGAATTGGACCGGATTCGGAAGATCTGGGGCCGCTGCCGGTTGCTTCCAAGGTACTGCTGGGAACACTGGCTGGTGTCTGGGTATTGATCCTGGCCTATGCTGGTCGTGAATTTGTAAAAAAGAAGAACGATGTCAAGACAGGTGAATAAACACTATTGATTTATTTTTCGATTCGTGTATAATAGTTTTGTTACTTATATTCGTACTTTCGGGTATGGAATTAGAAAAGGAGAATATTCAAATGAAAAAGACTTTAGCATTACTGTTAGCTCTGGTTATGGTATTCGGTCTGGTTGGCTGCGCTGGCGGCGGTGAAGAAGGCGGAAACGATGTTGATATCTTCGCTAAGTCCGAAGGCGTTATGACCTACGAAGAATACGCAGCTGCTGAACTGGATTCCGAAGTTGTGATCGAAGCTTTCGTTCAGGCAAAGCAGTCCTGGTGGGAAGACAAGGCTACCGTTTACACTCAGGACAACAACGGTGCATACTTCCTGTATGAACTGGCTTGCTCCGAAGAAGATTTCGCTAAGCTGACCGAAGGCACCAAGATCCGTGTGACCGGTTACAAGGCTGAATGGGCTGGCGAAGTGGAAATCATCGACGGTACCTTCGAAATTCTGGAAGGTAACTGGATCGCAGAACCCATGGATGCAACTGATCTGCTGGCTAGCGAAGAACTGATCGCGCACCAGAACAAGAAGGTTGCTTTCACCGGTATGACCGTAGAACCCAGCATCGCTGCTGATGGTTCCGAAGTTGCGTTCCTGTACAACTGGGATGGTTCCGGTCAGGACGGTAACGATCTGTACTTCAACGTATCCAAGGATGGTCAGGTTTACAACTTCTGCGTGGAATCTTACCTGTGCGACAACACCACCGACGTTTACAATGCTGTAGAAGCTCTGAACATCGGCGACATCGTTGACATGGAAGGTTTCCTGTACTGGTATGAAGGCGTTAACCCGCACATCACTGCAGTGACTGTAAAGTAAATCAAAAAATGAGAAGAGACGTTCAAAGGAACGTCTCTTTTTTATGCGTTTTATCATTTACAGATCTTTAAATTTGAATGTGCTCTTTCCGGAGGCGTAGTCGCCGACGATCTGGCCGTGGCCGAAGATCTTGTACTTGTAGGTAACGAGACCGTCCAGACCTACAGGACCGCGGGCGTGGAGCTTACCGGTGGAGATTCCAACTTCAGCGCCGAAGCCATAGCGGAAGCCGTCAGCGAAGCGGGTGGAGCAGTTCTGGTATACACCGGCGGAGTCCACCAGCAGCATGAACTTTTCGGCAGCTTCGTTGTTTTCGGTCAGGATGGCATCGGTGTGGTGAGAACCGTAGTGATTGATGTGAGCGATGGCTTCATCCAGAGAATCTACGATCTTCACGGTCAGGATATAATCCACGTATTCGGTGGAGTAGTCTTCTTCCGTGGAAGGAACGCCTTCAATGAATTCCATGGCGCGGGGACAATCGTTCAGCTTAACGCCAACTTCCTTACAGCGGTCGGAGAGCTTCGGCAGAAGCTCGGCTGCCACGGAGCTGTGAACCAACAGGGTTTCCACGGTGTTGCAGGCAGCTACGTACTGAGTCTTGGCATCGATGATGATGGGCAGGGCCTTTTCCAAATTCGCAGCTTCATCCACATAGATGTGGCAAACGCCGTCGGCGTGACCCATCACAGGGATCTTGGAGTTGTTCATGATGTACTGAACGAAGGCGTTGGAACCTCTGGGGATCAGCAGGTCGATTGCCTCGTCGCACTTCAGCAGTTCGCCGATGTCAGCGCGGTTTTCGATGAGGGTCAGGAAACCTTCCGGGATCCCGGCCTTTACGCCGGCTTCGTGGATCAGGTTGAAGAGGATGCGGTTGGTGTGAGCTGCTTCGCTGCCGCCCTTTAAGATAGCGCAGTTACCGCTCTTTAAGCAGAGAGCTGCGATCTGAACCAGAGCATCGGGACGGGATTCAAAGATGACGCCGATGACACCGATGGGGCAGGTGACCTGTCGCATGATCAGACCTTCATCCAGCTGACGTTCCAGCTTCACGCGGAACAGGGGGTCGGGGAGATTCTGTAAGCCTTCCATGCCGGCACAAACGTCGGCCAGCTTGGCTTCGTCAAACTTCAGACGCTTCATGACCGGCTGGGGGATCTGATTGATTTCTCCGTTTTTCAGGTCCTCAGCGTTAGCTGCGAAGATTTCTGCCTTGTGAGCCTGTAAGTTTTCGATGATGGCCTGTAAGGCGTTGTTTCTGGTGTCGTTATCCAGAGCAGCCATTTTGAAGCTGTCGGATTTGACCTGCATGGTGATTTCACGAATGGTAGACATGGTGAAGAACTCCTTTCGATATTATAACTCTTCCGTGAGACCTTCCCGGTCTTCTTCCGAAGAGTGGAATGCGGAAATGGGAACGGGCCCCTGCACGACCTTACGACGGATATACATCAGGCCGTCATCTTGGGTGCTGACACGCCAGGTGACCAGACTGAGTTGGCCATTTTCCAATTCGAGGCAGGTGAGGCCGCGGGGATGCATACAGCAGCCGCTGTTGCAGTAGGGCAGATCGCCGATTTGAGGGAGCTTTGCCCGATGGGTGTGACCGCAGATCAGCATGATCTTATGCTTTTCGATCCACTTGTTGTACATCTTTTCGACCTTGTGACGCTTCAGACGGCTCTTTGCCGGGCTGGCTGCGTAGCGGAAGCCCAGGACGTAGTGCATGACGCGCCAGAAGTACCGGACGAAGAAACGGGAGATCCACCAGATTTGGTCGTTGGTGAAGTCGCCCTGATGGCCGTGGACTACGAAAATTTCCTGGCCGGTCTGGCGGTGCTTCATGACCAGGGCTTCGTGGACGTGGATCCCGGGGAATAACTCGCGGTATTTGTCCTGGAAGTCGTCGTAGGTATTGTATAAATGGAGCTTTACGTAAAGCTCACTTTTCAGCTGCATGTTATGGTTTCCGAAGAGCATGTACATGCGGCCGGCATTATAGAACCTTTTCAATCGCTCAAAGGTGGAGGCGTGAGCCAGGGGAATGTGATGGTAGTGGGCATTTTCCCACAGTTCATCGCCGTCGCCCACTTCCACGTAGGTATAGCGGTTGTTGAAGTAATAGTCCAAGGCGTGGTCGTAAATGTGCCGGTTTCGACCGAACTCGTCAGAGACGCTGTCGTCGCCGCGATGGACGTCGCTGAAAAAGACGTAGCGGGACTTGTCGTCAAAGGGTACGGGAAACGCATTTCGGAACACTTTATCCAGTCGATGATTGGTTCTCATGGAACACCTCCCGTAAAAATACTTTGATCAGGTGATTGATGGCGAATCGGTCGCTCTGGTCGTCCTGGTGGAGGATCAGATAGCCGCTTTCGTAACCGGAATGGCGCTGAAGCTGGCCGAAATCCCCGGGAAGGGCTTCCAGATCGGCGATGATGCATTCCTGTAAATACATCATGGAAATCTGGACTTTCAGCCGTTTCAAAACGCTGTTATGGGAAAGGCGAAAGGCTGGATCAAAGAGATCCCGATCGCCGTTGAGATTTCTTGTGGAAGCTTCAAAGATCAGTTCCTTTCGGTTTAAAGAAATCTGGTCTACTTTGAAGATATA
>JAFOGM010000248.1 GCA_017386805.1 Bacillota bacterium | reverse complement strand
CATCGTAATCAAAGGACCAGATGTCCAGTCCGATGGCGGCCTCGTCTCTGGCCACAAAGGCATCCCGCTCCGGGGTTGTTTCCGGCTGGCGGTTCAACTGGATGATGCAGGCATAGGGGTCTTCTGCCATCAGATTCAACAGGAACTTCAGACTGTCCTGACCGTTGGCTGCCTCGCGGATGGTCTTACCCAACAATGCCGGATCTTTCACCTTCGTAAACTTCTGGCCCAGATCCCAGTTGGGATTGGCTTTGGGATTGAATCTGGTAAATACCCCACGAGAGGCGTGGTTTCCGTTTCGGATCTCCGTCTCGATGATGTCGCGGTAATTTCCGATCCGCAGCATCTGAGAGAACCGTTCCACACTTCCGCACTGTTCCACATAGGGCTGGAACATCCCGGCAGCCATGGGATAGTGGAAGGGCCCAAAAGCTCTGTGGGGAATCACATCCCAGGTCACAGCGACACCTTTTCCGCGATACTCTTCCAAAAGCGCCAATGTCTGTTCCACCCCGGCCTTGGCCATTTCTTCCGTTTCCGGAGATGCCGGATAGGCATTTTGGATGTGACTCACATGGATTTTGGCTCCGGTTTCCAGACCCAGTTCCAAAAATTCCTTCAAACCTTCATAAAAGTTGATCTCACGGCCGTAATAGTCGTTGGGAACGTGTCTCGTGTGAGCAGTTACGATCCCATCCCGCTCTTTCACCACGGTCATCAGACGAACCAATTCTTCATGAGAGGCATATAAACTGGGCTGATAATCCAGACCCAGTCCAAGGCCCAACGCGCCGCCATCCATGGCTTCGCGAAGCATTTCTTCCTGAGCGCAGATCTCCTCTTCCGTGGCAGGGCGCTTATACTCCAAACCCATGGCCTGAAGACGAATCAGCGATTGTCCACAAACCGTTGCCACATTGGCACCGATCCCCACCCTGCGCATGTGATCCAAAAATTCACCGTAGGTGGTCCAGTCCAGTTCTTCGCCATAGGCTTCTTTGAACGCCGGCCGCATGGCCTCCGCCGGAACGATATACGCACCGTAGGGGTTGATTCCCCCGATGGGTTCCGGATTGACTCTGGTATAGGCCTTTTTTTCCGGGAACATATAGAGCCAGTGCTTCTGAATGGGAGCTACCCCCAGACCGCAGTGACCTGCAAATTCCGTGGTGATCCCCTGTCCCAGAGAGCTTTCCATATTGGGATACATGGCGATGGAGCAGTCCGCGTGGCTATGCATATTGATAAATCCGGGAGTGATAGTCTTTCCTGCGGCGTCAATGATGTCCGCGGAAGCAATCTCGTCCGCCAGGTCCGGCTGGTTTTCCAGCCCCTGGCCGATTGCCTCGATGGTATCACCCTTAATCAGGATGTCGGCTTCATAAGCGGGCGCTCCGCTGCCGTCCACCACTGTCCCGTTTTTGATAAGAATCGTACTCATAGGTACCTCCTACACCATACCTCCGATGCAGGTATATTCGATGTTTCCGGCCTTTTTCCAGGCTTCCAGGATAATGTTCATACCGATGGAGTCAGAAGCCATGTGGCCGCAGATGATGGCATTGGCACGGTTGTCTTCTCTCAGCTTCTTGACGATACTTCCATCCATGTGCATGGAGATGAATGTTCCCACACCGGCATCGATGTACGCCTTCACTTCTTCCCATTCGGGAGCCAGGCCGCCGGAGAATTCCACCACGGCCTTACCGGCATAGCTGTCGCGGTCGCCCACCCAGATCACCGGGCGCTGACCTTCCGGAGCCCGTTCGAATTCGGGGATGGTCATGATGGCGTCAAAGAGGTCGCCCACGGTGGGATTTTCCTTCGCCGCATATACCTCAGCAATCTTCGCCTCCACGGTACGTTCTCCCAGCAGGTCTGCGGGAGTATGTAAGCCTACGAAGGGCATGTTCAACAGCTTCGCTGTCTGCGCCGGGCCTTCGAAGTTGTTTCCGTGGAACATGATTTCCACTTCCTGCTTTCTGGCGGCCACAGCCTTCTGTGCTACGTTGGTAGGAACACCGTTCTTCACCATCTTCTTGTAGTGATCTTCGCAGACCAGCTGTCCCAGATGACCCATCTTGGGGGTCAGATTGTGGTGACGGAACACGCAGTCGTAGCCCAGCTGCTTTGCCAGCATGATTTCTGCAGTTCCCATATCGATCCCAGCCAGAACCTTGGTGATGTTTTCGCCGGGAACGGTCAGCTGAGAATCGATGGGCAGGTCATCATAGCCCACCAGATCCAGCGCGATCTTTACCATTTCTTGTGTTGTTAAAGCCATATTATCGTTACGCCGCCGGTCTCTCTCCTGCAGCGCTCTCCTTTCTCCTTACACGTTGTGGCAAGCCACCATGTGACCGCCGCCCATATCTCTCAAGATCGGATCCATTTCTCTGCACTTTTCCGTTGCCATGGGACATCTTCCGCAGAAACGGCAACCCGGTTTCGGGTTGATGGGGCTTCCCACTTCGCCGTCCATGTGGATGCGTTCATGGGTCTTTTCATAATCCGGATCGGCCACCGGTACCGCGGATAACAGACCCTTGGTATAGGGGTGGATCGGATGAGCGTAGACTTCCTCCGTATCGCCGTATTCCGCCAGCGTTCCCAGATACATGACCGCCGTCTGGTCTGCAATGTGACGGACCATGGACAGGTCATGGGCAATGAACAGATAGGTCAGTCCCAGATCTCTCTGGAATTCCATCAGCATGTTCACCACCTGAGCCTGAATGGAAACGTCCAGCGCAGAAATGGCTTCGTCACAGACGATGAATTCCGGATCCAAAGCCAGCGCTCTGGCGATCCCAACTCTCTGTCGCTGACCGCCGGAGAATTCATGGGGGAAGCGATTGGCGTGGTCCTTGCTGAGACCTACCATGGTCAGCAGTTCTTCCACCCGTTCCTTTTCTTCTTTTTTCGTTTTACAGATCTTGTGGATCTCCAGACCTTCCGCCACGATTTCCCCTACGGTAAAGAAGGGATTCAGCGATGCGTAAGGGTCCTGGAAAATCATCTGCATTTTCTTGGTCAGTTCCTTCGATTCTTTTTTGGAAACGCGGCTGATGTCCTGACCGTTGAACAGGATCTTCCCGCCGTCCGGTTCGTAGATCCGAAGCAGGGTACGGCCAACGGTGGTCTTACCGCAGCCGGATTCGCCCACGAGACCCAGGGTCTTTCCCTTTTCAATGGAGAAGGATACACCGTCCACGGCTTTCAGCGTCTGGTTTCGACCCACGGTAAAATACTTTTTCAGTCCGGTGACTTCTAACAGCTTCTCACTCATCCACCTTCACCCCTTTCTTCAGTGCAGGGATCCCTGCGGGAGGTGTGACCTCCGGAGCTCGTTCATCGTGGAGCCAGCACCGGCTCACATGTCCGCCGTCCTTGATAAACTTCGGCGGCTCTTCCTTGAGGCAGGCCTCCATGGCGTATTCGCAGCGGGCCGCGAAGGGACAGCCAACGGGAGGCGCATACAGATCCGGCGGCGTACCGGGGATCGTGTAAAGCTCGCTCTTCACATCCTGGATCATATTGGGCATCGCACCCAGGAGACCCCAGGTATAGGGATGGGACGGCTGGTAGAAAATCTGTCGTGCATCGCCGGCTTCCATGATTTCCCCGGCATACATGACCGCGATGCGGTCTGCCATCTGGGCAACCACGCCCAGGTCGTGGGTGATCAGGATGATGGCGGTATCGTAAGTCTTTTTTAACTTGTTCATGATGTCCAGGATCTGAGCCTGCATCGTCACGTCCAGCGCCGTGGTGGGTTCGTCGGCGATGAGGATCTTGGGATTGCAGGACAGGGCCATAGCAATCATGACGCGCTGGCGCTGCCCACCGGACATGGTGTGAGGATAACGGCGGAAGGCCGCTTCCGGATTGGGGATCCCCACCTGGCTCAGCATGTCGATGGCGATCTTCTTCGCTTCATCTTTCGAAACCTTCTGATGACGCATGATCCCTTCACACATCTGATTTCCCACGCGCATGGTGGGGTTTAAGCTGGTCATGGAATCCTGGAAGATCATGGCGAATTCCTTTCCGCGATAGTCTTCCATTTCCTTATCGGTCAGTTCTGCCAGATCCTTTCCTTCAAACAGGATCTGACCGTCTTTTAAGCGAGCCGGCGGCATCGGAAGCAGGCGCATCATGGTCTGCATGCTGACGGACTTACCGCAGCCGGATTCCCCTACGATGGCCAGGGTCTCGCCTCTGTCCAGATGGAAGCTGATCCCACGGACCGCCTGGACTTCACCGGCATATGTGTCGAATGATACCCGCAGATCGCGGACATCCAGTAAATGTTCACTCATTGTTGTTTCCTCCAGGTAATCAGTCTCTCAGATGCGGATCCAGGGCGTCTCTCAGGCAGTTACCGAACAGGTAGAAGGCCAGAATGGTGACGCTGATGAAAGCGCCGGGGATGAACAGCTGATAGGGATACAGTCTGTAGAAAGATGCACCCAATTGACACAGCTGACCCCAGGAAGTCATGGGAGAAGCCACACCCAGACCGATGAAGCTCAGATAGGCTTCCAAGAAGATGGCCGAGGGAATCGCGGAGGATACACTGACCACCTGCTGACCCAGGATATTGGGTAAAATGTGGCGGAAGATCACGCGGAAGGACGAAGCCCCCTGGGTTCTGGCCGCCAGAACGAATTCTCGATTTTTGAACTGCAGCATACGTCCGCGGACGGTTCTTGCAGAATCCATCCAGAAGGACATGGCGATGGCCAAAACGATGGCTGCCGGTCCGGAGCCGAAGTACAGCATGATCAAGGTAACGTAGATCAGAGACGGGATACAAGCCCCGATATCGATGATACGCATGATCAGCATATCCAGCCAACCGCCGAAATAACCGGCGATCCCGCCCAGAACGATCCCCACGATCTGGGGAACGATGGCGCCGCACAGACCGATCAGCAGGGAAATTCTGGCCCCTACCCAGACGCGGGCCCACAGGTCGCGGCCCAGGGAGTCGGTTCCGAAGATGTGTTCACCGCCGGGAGCCTTATTCCCGTTGAGCATGTCGGTGGTATCGTAGCCATATTCACAGAACATCGGTGCAAAGATGGCCATCAGCGCGATGATCACGATGAAGGTGAAGCTGAGAACAGCCACTTTATCGGTACGGATACGACGGAATACGTCTTTCCAGTAGCTGACGGAAGGTCGAACGATGGCATCGGCCATGTCGCGGTCTTTCGGCAGCGGTGTAAAATCTTTGGATGTGATCGCAGACATTCCAGTCACCTCACTTTGTTACACGGATTCGCGGATCCACCAGACCGTAGATCAGGTCGATGATGAAGTTCGCGGTCACGACGAAAATAGCTAAGAATACGGTCAGTCCCAGAGTCATGGTATAGTCCAGGCTTCGTACGGAATTTACGAAATAAGCGCCGATCCCGGGAACAGCGAAGATCTGTTCCACAACGAAGGAACCCATCAGGATGGAGACGATTTCCATACCGAGAGAGGGGATCATGGGAATGATGGCATTTCGGATCTGGTGATTCCAGACGATCTTCCAGGCCGGAAGGCCTTTTGCCTTGGCGGTCTTCACATAGTCTTCGGTGATGACTTCCAGCATCAGGGTACGCATCAGACGGGTCTTGGATGCGATGGAACCAATGGCCAGGGTGATGGTCGGCAGGATGGTGTGTTTCATGCTGGACCAGAGAGCGACCGGTAACAATTCCAGTTTGATGGCGAAAATGTATTGTAACAGGGAAGCCAGTACGAATACGGGGACGGATACGCCCAGTACCGAGAAGGCCACCAGAGAATAGTCGATGGCACGGCCGCGGTTACGCGCAGCAATGATCCCGAATAAGATCCCGATGGGGAAGCTGATCAGATAGGCCTGAAGCCCCAGCTGTGCAGACACCGGGAAGGTGGATGCAATGATTCCGTTGACAGACTGACCGGTGTATTTCAGAGAAGAGCCGAAATCTCCATGCAGCAGATTCTTCATAAAGGTCAGATACTGTTCCGAAAGCGGACCGTTCAGCCCGTAATATTCCATCATACGTTCCTGCATTTCCGGACTCAGAAGCTGCTGTGTGGCGAAGGGATTTCCCGGGAGCGTTCTCAGCAGGAAGAAACAGGCCGTAGCAATGAGCCAGATGGTGATGATGGAGATGAATAATCGTTTTAAAATGTACTTCTTCAAGGGGTTACCTCCTTGTGAGGTCAAAATCGTAAGAGTGATAAAAGGGAGCGGTCAGGAAGCCGCTCCCTTTCAATGCTTGATCAGTGTGATTTCAATAATTACTTATTTACAACCAGCTTGGAGAACTGGAAGCCGTCGGATGCGCCGATGACGAAGCCATCAACGTAGTCCTTCTTCGCATGTACGGTACCGTTTACGTGTAACGGAATGATACCTGCGTCGTCGATCATAACCTGAGCAGCCTTCTGAGTCAGTTCTGCCTGCTTTACAGGATCTACTTCGTTGATCGCATCCGCTACCAGCTGATCGAATTCAGCGTTGGACCAGATTCCGGGGTTTGCTTCACCGGTGGTGGTCATGGCCTGTAACAGGTCGGTGGGCTTAACGTCGGATTCCCAAGTGATCAGGAAGATGTCATAGGACTGTTCATAGAACTTACCGATGGCGGTACCGATGACATACTGTTCTAACTGTACGTTTACGCCTAAGTTCTGCTTCCACTGGTCAGTCAGAGCTTCGCCCAGTGTCTTCTGTTCTGCAGTATCCCAGGTAACGATGGACAGAGTCGGCAGTTCGCTGACATCGGAGTAACCCAGTTCTTCCATTGCCTTAGCCAGGTATTCCTGAGCCTTCGCAACGTCACCCTTGGTGGGATAGCTTTCGATCGGATATTCATCCACGAACTTTCCACCGGAGAGACCCGGGAAGTTGGGGTCGATGGGGTTGTTCGCAGCCTTGTTTGCACTGTTGACAGCCAGACAGGTGGCTTCTCTGTCGATGGCATAGTTCAGAGCGTTTCTGAAGTTTACATTACCCATAACCTTGTCAGCTTCAGCGCTGTAACCGTGGGTGTTCATCCACAGGAACATGAAGCCGCCGCCGGAGGTGTCATAACGGTAGTCAGCCAGATGATCGTAGTACTGAGAGGACATCTGTTCGATGGCATCCACTTCGCTGTTTTCGAACATTGCAACTTCAGTGTTGGGATCTTCTACCTGGATCAGCTTGATGGTTTCTACCTGGAACTGATTTTCAGCATCCCAGTAGCTGGGGTTCTTCACCAGAGTCTGAGATGTTTCCAGAACCCATTCTGTCATGGTGTAACCGCCGGAGTACATCATGGTATCCACGGAGGAACCTAAGTTGTTTACGCCAACGCTTTCAACAAAGGCCTGATTCAGCGGATAGATGTGCTTACAAGCCACAGTCTGGTCGAAGCTGGTCAGGGGCTGTTCCAGAGTGAACTCGATGGTCTTTTCGTCGATGACCTTAACGCCGACTTCTTCCCAACCGCATTCGCCCTTGGAGAACTTTTCAGCATTCTTGATCATGAACCAGGAGCTTGCCTGCGGAGAACCCATGCCGGGGTCTAACAGACATCTGGTACCGTATGCATAGTCAGCAGCGGTCAGAGCTTCGCCGTTGGACCATACCAGACCATCTCTCAGATGGAAGGTCCAGGTCAGAGCGTCTTCGCTCATTTCATAGCTTTCTGCAGCATCCTTTTCCACCTGGCCGTCATAGTAACGAACCAGCTGTGCCTGTAACAGATACAGCACGTTGTGGTCGTTGGAAGCCTGGGTCATAACGGAGTTCATGGTAACAACGCCGTTATAAGCCATGGTGAATTCGTTCGATGTCGTACCCTCGTCATCGCCGCCGCCAGTGGTTCCACATCCAGCCAGCATTCCGATGACCATAATCATAGCCAGTAATAATGCAAGTGCTTTCTTCATAGTGTCTTCCTTCTTTCTTTTACTGTTGGTTGTTTATATCAGTGCACAGATACGCCGCACACATGACATCTTCGATAGCCAGACCCAAAGCATCGAACAAGGTGATCTCTTCCTCGCTCTGTCTGGCGGGAGCTTTCCCAAGCAGGACTTCTCCAACGGAACCCACGATGTGGCTTTCGTCGATCAATCCTTCGCTGACCGGGATCAGATATTCGCCGCATTCTTTCTTCATGGCTTCCGTCTGATCGGAGTACAGCTTCGCCGCGGCAACCAGCTCGCTGGTCACTTCGCGGGTATTCGGGGTGAAGGTTCCGACGGCGTTGATATGGGCGCCGGCTTTGATCCACTCCTTCTTCAGATACGGATCTTTACTGGGGGTTACGGTACAGATGATGTCTGCATCTTTGACACAATCCTCTGCATCCTTCGCCACTCTCACGGGAATTCCGTACGTTTCGCTCATTTCGTTGGCGTATTTCACCGCCGCCTCTTCTCTCATATCGTACACCGACACTTCGGTGATATCTCTCACGCAGGTGATGGCAGCCAGGTGGCTTCGCCCCTGGGCGCCGGCGCCGATGATTGCCAGCTTATGAGCATCCTTCCGCGCCAAAAGATCCGTGGCAACAGCGCTGACTGCACCGGTTCGGATCTCGGTGATGACGGTGGCATCAGCCATTCCCTGGAAGACCCCGTGTTCCGATTCGAACATCATAACGTAGCCGATGTGAGAAGGATATTCCGTCCCCATGTTCTGAGGGAAGGCACTGAGGACTTTCGCTCCGAAATAGGTATGTTCTCCCAGATAAGCAGGCATGAATCCAAACTTTTCACCGTGGGGAAGCATAACGATGCTTCTCAGCGGCTGGGAAGCCTTTCCGCTTTCCAAATCCATAAAGGCCTGTCGCATTAGGTCGATGCACACCGGCATGGTCAGCCGTTCCCGTGCTTCCTGCGCTTCTACGATTCTCATGGTATAACTCTCCTTTTTCCTAGATGTTTTCCAATTCGTTCAGATAGTTATAAATGGTATATTTACTGACACCCATGCGTTCTGCCACATAAGGAACGCTCTTCTGTAAGTTGAAGACGCCCTTTTCTTTCAGCATCTTCACCAGCATCAGACGTTCACCCTTTTTCATCTTATCCAAAGGTCGGTTCACCAGTTCCAGGCAGCTGTTAAAGACCGATTCCACATTGGTGTGTTCTTTTTCCTCAATGCTGGTCAAAAGATCCCCTTCGATCCTGGTCATGGACTTCAGGATTCCTCTCATCTGTTCCATAACTGTAATATCAAAATTGATTCCCAGTGCATAATGATAATCTTCTCCGCGAAGATGATAGGTGGAGGATTTGATCTGTCTTCCTGAGGGAGTCAGGACCATCTGGTTCTGATAATCAAAATCCAGATCCTGCTGCGTTTCTTCCTCGATCGCAGTATCTTTACCAAAGATACTGGTGGTGGATCCCGCCTTACGGCCGGTCACATGTCCGTTATACATGGCCAGATTCTTGATTCTCTGTCCGTTCATCTCGTGAATGATGGTTTCGCAGTTCGGTCCGAACATCAGCGAAATTCCTTCGGCGACCTTGCACAAAAAGTCATAAGCTTCATCTTTATTCATTACACATACACTTTCACAACACATTTTTAAAATAACATAGTATGAGAATACCACAACTCCATGATTTGTCAACATCTTTTCAACACTTTTTGTATGTATAAATTGATTTTTTGTTGAATTTTATTTTAAATGTATCGTTTCGTGTCGAATTCTGACAAAACGTGTCGTAAAAAAATGCTTGCGAGAAAGTTCGTTTCATTATATCATATATATGTTATGCGGAATTCCGCGTACATCCTGCGCTCGTAGCCCAGCTGGATAGAGCGTCAGACTCCGACTCTGAAGGCCGCAGGTTCGAATCCTGTCGGGCGCACCAAAATATAGAATCACCCTTGCGGTGGTTCTATATTTTTTTGTAAGAACGACGGGGGTCGAACCTGAGAAGGCAGAACGGTCCGGTGGAGCGTTCTGCGCGGAGCAGTGCCGAGCACGGCGGAGCGGCCAGCCAGGGGCAGGGGCCCCGGGCGGGAATCCTGTCGGGCGCACCATAAACAAAGAACCATCCTTGCGATGGTTCTTTGTTTTTCTACAGAAAAAAAGCGACTGTACGAAACAGTCGCTTTTGTGCTTTTTGTCAGTTGTTAGCCCAATACGAACCCGCAAGCCAGGAACAGTACCGCGGCAATCGTTGCCCCCACCAGTCCGTAGGGAGCCTGAGTGATGGAGTGACGGAAGTTGTCACAACCGCAGGCAGCGGACGAAATAACGGTAGCGTCAGAGTAGAAGCATACGTGGCTTCCGAATACGCCGGCAGACAGAACTGCAGCTACGCACAGAGCTACGTTGGCATCTAAGTTCATGGCCAGAGGAATAACGATGGGCAGGGCGATGATGTACATACCCCAGTTAGTTCCGGTGATGAATTCGGTGAAGCCCAGCAGCAGGAATACGATCAGCGGCATCAGCTGCGGCGACATGAATTCGGTAGCGGAATTGATGACGAATTCGGTGAAGTGGATGGAATCGTTAACTCTGGCAAACAGGAACGCCAGAACCATCAGCATCAGGGGCATCATCATATTTTCCAGACCCTTCATGCAAAGGTCAGTAAATTCTTCTGCAGTCATCAGGCCTTGAGCCAGATAGAAGATGAACATGAACGCCAGGGTGAACAGTACACCCATGGACATATCGATATCGAAGTAGATGGTGGAACCGATCAGAACACCGATGGGGACGAACAAATTCATCAGCTTCGGGTTATCGGGCAGTTCCATGGATTCTGCGTTATGGATACTGATTTTTTCAGATCCCGGAGGAGCCAGAGGTCCACCGTTCTTAACGCGTTCTTCCGCCTTCTTCATGGGACCGAACTGGGGAATCACGCCTAAGATGAGAAGCGGAACCATGATCAGTGCGATCCAACCGTAGAAGTTGAACGGAATTGTTTTAATGAAGTAGAATAAACCTTCTCCCGCGGGAGCCCAACCGTTTTCTTCCAGGATTCTTGCACAGAAGACCGCCCATGTGGAAATGGGGATCAAGGTGCAGTCCGGAGCAGCGGTGGAGTCGACGACATATGCCAGAAATTCTCTGGGAACTTTGTGTTTGTCGGTTAACGGAGCCATGCAGGAACCTACGGTCAGGGCGTTGAGATAGTCATCGATGAAGATGGTCCAACCCAGGATGTAAGTGCACATCAGTGCGGATTTTCTGGTCTTAGCGAACTTTCCAAGCCATTCGGCAAAGGCAAAGGAGCCACCGGTTCGTTCGATCAGAGCAACGATACTGCCCATCAGACCACATACGATGATCAGCCAGGGGGTATCGGGATCCAGCATAACTTCTAATAAATTTTCACTGAAGGCAGTTACGGTAGCGATGAACCATTCCGAGAAAGAACCGATGCCGGTCATCGTGTCAGGTCGCGATACCATAATGAAGCCAACGAGGGAAGCTAAAATCAGCGCTTCCAGAATTCGTTTCGTCATAAAAATGTAGGCTACCAGAAAAATCGCAGGAGCCAAAGACGCAACGCCGTAATCTGCCGAGTCAGCCGGCAGGAAATAGCTGAAAATAACAGCTACAACCATGATACAAAGCACGGTGATCAGCGATCCTCGACCGCCTTTCATCTGCCCAAAGAATTTAAACATATACCAGTCTCCTTCCTTTTCTATGGGGATATTGCCCGCAAGGGATGTCTCTTCTATCTTATACCCATATAAGTTTCCACTTTGGTATACTCAAGTGGTACGATAATTATAGCAAAGTGGGGGGGAAATACAATAGAATTGTGACGAATTTTCCGAAATTTTTTCGAAAAAAATTCGTTGCAGTCGAGACAAAAATATGAAAAAATAAGGTATAGTTTGAACACTCCCCGGAGAGATTGAAATTCCTTCGGCGGAGATGAGAGTACACAGGAGGGAAATCATGAGATTATACACGTATAAGACCGATAAACACGGAAAAGAAATGGTGGGTGTGGGTGATGCTGCCGGAAAGTTCATCCATCCGCTGAGCGAATTCGGTATGGAATATAAAACTGTTCAGGAAATGATCGAACAGATGAAGGATGCAGAATGGGAACTGCTGGAAAAGCAGGTCAGCGAATGTACGGAAGGCCCCGGTGTGGATGATGTGATTCTTTGTGCACCGATTCCCCGTCCGGCGCAGGATATCGTCTGCCTGGGAATCAATTATATGGCTCACGCGGAAGAATCTGCACGATTCAAGGCGCTGGAGTTTGATGGAAATAGAGAATTTGCCGTCTACTTTGCAAAGCGTGTCAATGAGTGCACAGCACCGGAGGGGATCGTACCGGCCTATGAAGGTTTGGTGGACGGTCTAGACTACGAAGTGGAACTGGCCGTAATCATCGGTAAGGATGCAAAGAACGTAAAGAGAGAAGATGCTTACGATTATATTTTGGGCTATACCATCATGAACGATATCAGCGCAAGAAACTTACAGACTCGTCATAAGCAGTGGTATTTCGGAAAGAGCCTGGATGGTTTCACTCCGCTGGGCCCCTGTATCGTAACGAAACAGGATCTTCCGGATCCGGCCAACCTGAAGATCATGAGCCGCCTGAACGGTGAAGTTCGTCAGGACAGCAACACCAGTCTTCTGATCACTGACATCCCGTACATGATCGAAGAACTGACCCAGGGGATGACTCTGAAAGCAGGTACGATCATTGCCACCGGAACCCCCGGTGGTGTGGGAATGGGCTTCGTACCGCCCAAATTCATGAAAAAGGGCGATGTGATCGAATGTGAAATCGAAGGCATCGGCGTTTTGAGAAATACCATCGGAGAATAATATTGGAGAAGAAGATATGCAGGATCGTTTTCAGGCATTTGTGACGGGGATCTCCGTCTGCTACAAATATATACAGAAGATCAAATCCGTTGAAATGACGGAATTTGGATTGAAGGGAGCCCACGCCATGTGCCTGTTTTTCCTCCACAGCCATCCGGAAGGCTTGACTGCAGCGCAGCTGAGCCAACTTTGCGCAGAAGATAAGGCAGCGGTTTCCCGCTCGCTGGCATCGCTGGCGGACAAGGGATATATCGAATCCGATGAGAAGAAATATCGTTCCCGGATCCGTCTGACGGAACAAGGGAAACAGGTGGCCTTCCATATCGACGAAATGATTGAACGCTGGGTGGAATCCGGAGGGGATGGATTAACGGAACAGGATCGGGAGATTTTTTATAACTCTTTGGAACTGATTTCCAACAATCTTCGCGATCATCTGGAAGAAATGTAGCTGAATGAAGATATAAGAAAAGCACCGTGTCAAAACGGTGCTTTTCTTATATCATCTCTTTCAGTGCTTTCAACATCATATCAATATCCTGTTTTGTATTGTAGAAATGCGGTGCGATTCGGACATATCCATCCCGATAGGCAAAGTAAATCCCCTTCTCCGCCATCTGTTTTTCGATTTGTGCGCCATTTTCATGCTGAAAACTAACGATGCCAGCACGGGCATCTTCCGGCGTTAAAACGTCGATTTTCAGCTTCTTTAATCCGTTCATCAGATATTCCGACAGTTCTGCGATCTGCTCATAGATCTCATCCCAGCCGATCTCTTCGAAATAATCCAACGCTCCGTCCAGGGCCCACAGGCCCGGATAGTTGGGGGTGTTGTACTGCATTTTCGCTCCTCCATAACCGGAAAAGGCCGGTTGCAGATGATGCAGCGCTTCTTCTTTGATCATAGCCACACCCAATCCGAATACGCCCATGCTCCACTTGAACGTGGAAGCCACATAAAAGTCCACCTGACTGAGATCCGTATCCACTGCACCGAAGGCCTGAGTCCCGTCCACAAAGAGAAGAGCTCCCTTTTCATGACACGCCTTTCCCAACATCGTCAAATCCGTCTTCGTCCCCGCGGTATATTGTACATGAGATACCACGGCCAGTTTTGTCCTTTCATCGATCCCGTCGATCAGCGCCTGATCGCGTTGTTCTTCGCAGGGCGCATCCGTAAAGGCCACTCCCGCTCCCTGATTCACCAAAAACTGCCACGGCTTCACGATGGCCGGATATTCGCCCTGTGCCATAACGACAGTCTGACCCACTTCGATCTTGATGCTGTGGGCTAAAAGATTTACAAATTCCGTGGTGCTGGAATAAAAGTAAATTTCCGAAGGCTTTACGTTCCAGAGCTTTGCCAGTCGTTCCTTTACCTTCTGTTCCTTCGCTCCCCAAACAGAACTCCCCACATAGCCCCTGCGCTTCGCCTCTTTAAAAAAGCCAGCCACAGCTTCTTCCTGCCCATCCCAGGACAGCCCCGTGGTGGCAGAGTCCAGATAGATATGATCTTTTAAAAACGAAAAGTCTCGTCTTGCTTCTTCTAGTGTCTTCATGACATTGTCCTCCAGAATATCATCGATCCTTACCCACAGTATACTCCAATCGAAACAGAAATCAATGAAGAATCCATCCCGCCTCCCCCTTGTCAACCGTATCGTTTCGATGTAGAATACATCAATTGGGAGCCCCAGGTCGGTTTCCCGATCAATATGATCCAATGAGGTTATGTAAATGAACAATAAAAATAACGACCTTTTGACAGGTCTCCTGAATATGGCCGAAGCCATGCTGATCTGCGGATCGGAAGTCAGCCGCGTAGAAGATACCATCGTCCGCATGGGCTTGGCCTACGGCGCAAAGCACATGAACGTCTTCGTTATTACTTCCTGCATCATCGTGACCATGGGGATGCCCGAAGGCGAAGAACTGACCCAAACCCGACGCATCACCCGTGCCTTGGGTACAGATTTCGTAAAACTGGAAGAATTCAATAAGCTGAGCCTCCGCTGCTGTGCTGGAGAAATTCCTGCCCATGAACTGGATCGGAAAGTCAAAGAAATCGAAGGCTTCCGCCAGCGTCGATGGATTTCTTACATCGGAAGCCTCCTGGCCGCCTCCGGTTTCGCCGTCTTCTTCGGCGGCACCCTGGCAGATGCTGCACTGGTTGCCATATTCGCTCTGCTGATCAGTTGGCTCCAGGAAAAGCTGCTCCCGATCTCCATGAATCAGCTGAGCTTCAATCTGATCTGCTCTGTCATCATTGGCTGTCTTACTGGAATTTGTACCAATTTTCTGCCGATGCTTCATCTGGATAAGATCCTCATCGGCTATATCATGCTCTTGATTCCCGGAATCACCCTGACCAATGCGGTACGTAACGTCCTTGTGGGAAATACGATCTCCGGTCTCATGCGTCTGGTGGAAGCCCTGTTATGGGCAACCGCGCTGGCGCTGGGCTTCATGATTGCCATGTTCTTCACCGGCGTGAATTACGACCTGGTCAATGCCGTGACTCCCACTGTACTTACGCAGCTGATCACCGCCGGCATCGGTTCTCTCGGCTTCGCCATGATGTTCAATGTTCGACGCGGATTATTAGCCCAGGCCGTTCTGGGCGGGATTCTGGACTGGGGGATTTATCTAATTGCCGCAGAGATCACGAACAGCAACGTCTTTGTCTCTTCCGTCATGGCCGCAGTCTTCGCAACCATTTATGCAGAAACTATGGCCCGTATCATGAAGGCACCGGCTACGATTTTTTACCTTCCCACAGTTGTTCCCCTGATTCCCGGAGGCTCTCTGTTCTACACCATGAGCTATGCCGTTTTGAACGAATGGGACATGGTTCGCAGCTATGGTTCCTCTACGATTTACTGCGCTCTGGGTATCGCTGCCGGGATGAGTTTGGTACTCTCCGTTGCCTATACCTCGCGTCGATTGATCCATCATCAAAATTAAGCAAATACAGAGAAAAAACCAGCCCGGATACTTGCCATCCGGGCTTTTTTACGCTACAATTAAGTACACATCCGGCTCCGTGTAGAACCGGTATTTTTATTAAAGGAGATCCCTATGTCGTTTTCTTCTGAAACCAAACAGGAAATCACTCACATCGAGTTAGATAAAAAATGTTGTCAGCTGGCGGAAATCGCCGGCTTCATCCGCATGTGCGGAAGTATCACCCTCATCGGCGGTAAGATGGGCGTCCGTCTGACCACCGACAGTCCCGCCACCGCGCGACTGTTTGCCAAATTATTAAAGAGCTACTTCGACACCAAAGCCGATCTGAATGTGGAAGATACCACACCGCTGAAGAAAGGCCATGCCTATCAGCTGATCATCACGCCGGATATGAATGCCGATCTGATCCTTCGCGAAACCGGGATTCTGGGCGTTAAGGAAGGTTCCAACTACATCACCGATGGAATCCCCGCCGATCTGATCCGTAAGAAGTGCTGTAAAAAGGCGTATCTCCGCGGGATCTTCCTGGGTGCAGGTACCATCAGCGCTCCCCAGAAGGGCTATCATCTGGAATTCGTCTGCAACAGCGAATACCTGGCCGGTGACGTAAAGAAGCTGATCAACAGCTTCGGCCTCAACGCCAAGGTAACGCAGCGAAAAGAGCAGTTCATCGTTTACCTGAAGGACAGCGAACAGATCATCGACCTGTTGAACATCCTCGGTGCTCACGGCCAGCTTCTGACCTTCGAAAATGTGAAGATCATGAAGGAAATGAAGAACAAAACCAACCGCATCATGAACTGCGAAAGTGCCAACCTGGACAAGACCGTCAACACTGCCGGCCGCCAGATCGCAGCCATCGAAAAGATCAAGAACTCCCGCGGTTTGGCGTCGTTGCCCCCGAAGCTCTTCGAGGCAGCCAACCTGCGGTTGGAACATCCCGAAGCCACTCTGGCAGAACTGGCGGAACTGGCTGATCCGCCCTTGGCGAAGTCCGGCCTGAACCACAGACTGAAGAAAATTGAAGAAATTGCAAGTAAGATCGAAGGATAAAAAAAAAGCGCCATCCGCATTGCGGACGGCGCTCTTTTTTTACTTGTTTATGTACCTGCTCGAGGTATGAATTACTTCAGGGGAGCCAGGCCCAGGATTTCACGAGCTTCAGCCGGGGTAGCAACTTCTCTGCCCAGGATCTTAGCCAGCTTAACAGCCTTTTCAACCATTTCGCCGTTGGACTTAGCCAGAACGCCCTTTTCCAGGTACAGGTTGTCTTCGAAACCTACTCTTACGTGACCGCCCATGGAGATGGTAGCAGCCGCGATGTGCCATGCGTTCTTACCCAGACCGGTAGCAGTCCAAGTGGAACCTGCGGGGATGGAGTTCACCATGTAGCACAGGTCAGGAATGGTAGCCGGAGTGGAAACGCCTAATACGAAGTCCCAGTGAATGGGTTCGGTCAGGAAGCCCTTCTTGTGAGCAGTCTTCAGAGCGGTATGGATCATACCTCTGTCGAATACTTCACATTCAGGCTTGATGCCTCTTTCCTGCATGATCTTTGCGAAGTTGATGATGGTGTTATCGGAGTTAACGAAGATTTCGTCGCCGCCGAAGTTGCAGGTACCGCAGTCCAGGGTAGCCATTTCCGGAGTCGGAACTACGTCAGTGGAAGCCAGTCTTTCCAGGTCGGTCATACCAACAGCACCACCGGTGGAGGGCTGAATGATAGCATCCGGGCATTCCTTACGGATAGCGTCGATGCATTCCTGGAAACGAGCGGTGTCCTGAGTCGGAGTACCGTCATCCCATCTTACGTGCAGGTGGATCAGAGCTGCACCAGCATCATAAGCGGACTTTGCTTCTCTAACGATTTCTTCTACAGTGTAGGGAACTGCAGGGTTCTGTTCTTTGGTAACTTCTGCACCGCAAATACATGCGCTGATAATTAACTTTTCCATTGGTATCGTCTCCTTTTCTATCACTTCCGGCTCCAAATGGCCGGAGATATTCAGATATAGTTATTATATCACACCTTACGGATAGTCCGAAAGGGGGATTTTATTTTTTTGGTGCCAGATTTCTGTGAATCAGGACAACGCGCTTTCCTTCTTCTTTAAAAATCTCCGCAAACTTGTTGGCCATGGTAACCGAACGATGCTGACCGCCGGTACATCCGAAGGCCAAAACCAGGTGGTACTTCCCTTCGCGGATATAATGCGGGATCAATTCGTTGATCATAGCATGGACCTGGGTTACAAAGGCCTGGCTTTCCGGGAACTTCATCACGTAATCCTGGACTTTTTTACTGTTTCCAGTCAATTTTCTCATGCTGGACAGGTAATACGGATTGGGAATGAAACGCATGTCGAAGACCCAATCGGCTTCCGGCGGCATCCCGTGCTTATATCCGAAGGATTCCACCGTGATGGTGAAGTTTTCCTTCGTTTCCTCTCCCAGAAGAACGGCTCTCAGCTCCAGATTCAGACGGGCCGCCTTCATATTGGACGTGTCGATGATATATGTGGCTTCCTTTCGGATGGTCTCCAGGCGCTTGCGTTCCGCCTCGATCCCCTCGCGAACAGAACCGGTTTTCGAAAGGGGATGTTGTCTTCGCGTTTCCTTATATCTGCGGATCAGGACATCGTCCGTAGCTTCCAGGAACAGCAGCTTGTACTCCGTTCCGTTTTCGTGCATTTCATCCAGGACCGTCTTCAGATCGCCGAAGAATTCCCCGCCGCGGATGTCCACAACGAAGGCAGCCTTCTGAATGGACATCTTATCCTGAGCTGCCAGATTGACGAAATCGCGGATCAGCGCCGGGGGCATGTTGTCGATGCAGTAATAATCCATATCTTCGATGAAGTGAATGGCCTGAGATTTTCCCGCGCCGGAAAGTCCCGTAACGATCAATATTTCCATAGGTTCCGCCTCCCTTGTTCAAACCGTTGTTGTCTATTTCTTCTTCAGATTGACCACCCGTTCCGGATCCACTCCGGCAGCGATCAGCCGTTCTAACCCCTCTGCAAAACATCCCACGCGCTCCGGCTTATGGGCATCGCTTCCGATGACGAATTTCACGTCAAATTTCGCTGCCCGCTTCAGGTTTTCCACCGTCAGGTCCTTGTGGAAGTTGTTGATTTCCATCCAGGTCCCTGTAGCTTCGCAAGCTCTGGCAACCTCTTCGATGTCCACCGGCGATTTGTCTCCCGGATGGGTCACTGCCAGAGGACGATTCTTCCGGATCGCCGCCACCATGCGCTGGGTATTGTCTTCCAATAAGCTGCCCTTTGGGCGGCTGCCGCCGGCCCACTGCCCTTCCAGGCGACTGCGGCCTCCGGTCTTTTCCCAGAGCCAGTTCTTTCCGTGAAGCAGAGCCGCATTCACCGGATGCTCCCCAAAGATCCCATAGTGATATCCTGCCAAAACGTAATCGAACTTCGCAAAATCCTCCGGACGCACATCCAGAAGACCGCTGTGGTCGATGATATTGGCTTCTACACCAATTAAAATCTCAATGTCGGGGTATTTGTCCTGAAGCCGTTCTTTCTCCGCTCTCAGCGCTTCCAGAGAACTCATGGGAAGGCCATAGGTCACATGGCCGGGTCCGTGATTGGAGATCCCGATCTTCACCAGACCTTTATTCCGCGCTTCCAGAACCACCTCTTCCATGGTACTCACAGCGTGGGTGATTTCTTTCCCATTGCGCACCAAGCGTGTATGAGTATGGAGATCAAATGTCAGACTCCACTTATCCAATGATCCGTACCTCCGGTTCCAGATTTACATCAAACTTATCCTTAACCGTTTCCTGAACGATCTTCATCAGGTTCAGGATGTCGGTGGCAGTCGCTCCGCCTTCGTTGACCACAAAACCGGCATGCAGCGGAGATACTCTAGCTCCGCCCACCTGAAGACCCTTCAGGCCGGCATCTTCGATCAGCTTACCAGCAAAGTGGCCTTCCGGTCGCTTGAAGAAGCTTCCTGCAGAAGGCATATTCACCGGCTGCTTTTCATTTCTCTTCTTTAACAGGTCCTGCATGGTTTCCTGGATCAGATAGGGATGACCCGGCTTCAGCAGGATCTTGACGCCGATGATGATTTCGTCGCTTTCCTGGAAGGCACTGGTTCTGTAGCCAAAGCCCAGAGTTTCGCGATTTCTGTCCCGCATCATTCCGTTGCGGCGCAGAGAAGATGTAGACAGGACCACATCCTTCATTTCACCGCCGTAAGCGCCGGCATTCATATACACGGCGCCGCCCAGGGAACCCGGGATCCCGGAAGCGAATTCCAGACCGGTCAGAGAGTGTTCCAGGGCAATTTTCGCCAGCTGCGACAGCTTCACCCCCGGCTCTGCGAAAATCACGTTTTGTTCCACCAATACGTGATCCATTCCTTCTCCGATGCGGACTACGACACCGTCGTAACCTTCATCCTTGAACAGTAAGTTGGATCCATTCCCCATGACCATGTAGGGGACGCCTGCCATCTTCAGAATGGTCACTGCGCTGAACAGCTCCGCCATGGATGCCGGATTGATCAGCAGCGCCGCATTCCCGCCAGCACGGAAGGTAGTATATTTTCCCATGGGGCAATTTTCGATGATGCGATCTTCCTCGAT
>JAFOGM010000247.1 GCA_017386805.1 Bacillota bacterium | reverse complement strand
GCTGCTGTTTCCCGGGCACATATCTTGCGCCGGGAGATGATTCTTCGGTGTTCTATTCAATAATTATTCTCTGTCCACTTGCTTTCTGCTGGGAAAATGATACAATTATCTTGTCATTTATTCTGAATAATCAGACAAACGAGTGAAAGGAAATATTTTATGCTAGAAAAAGTTTTTAAACTTAAAGAAAACGGAACGGATGTAAAGACGGAGCTGGTTGCCGGTCTGACCACCTTCATGACCATGGCTTACATCATTGCACTGAACCCCAATCTGCTGACAAACTTTGACGTAGGTTCCGGCCTGTGGAACGGTGTCTTTATGGCCACCTGTGTGGCATCTTTTGTTGGTATGGTCTGCATGGCGTTCATGGCCAACAAGCCCTTTGCAATGGCTCCTGGTATGGGTCTGAACAGCTTCTTCGCTGTGGTTGTGGGCAATATTGTGTCTCTGACCGGCATGAGCTACGTGGCCTCTTTCCAGACTGCACTGATCATCATTCTGGTGGAAGGTTTTGTTTTCATTGTTCTGTCCATCTTCAATGTTCGTGAGAAAATTGTGGAGTCCATTCCTCTGGGCATCCGTCTGGGCATCTCTCCTGCCAAAGGCCTGATGCTGATGAACATCGGTCTGGGTTCCAATGTAGGTATCTATGCCGAAGGAAATGGCTTTACAACACCTTTCTATGTGATGCGTGACTTCTTCGGAGCACTGACCCCCAGCGTCCTGCAGACCAATATGGGCGATGCTGGTTATGCCACCATGATTCTGACTGTTGTCACCATGTTTGCCGGCCTGTTTGCCATCGCTGCCATGGCTAAGAAGGGCGTCAAGGGTGCGGTTCTGTTCGGTATGCTGCTGGCTTCCGTGGTTTACTGGGTTGGCTCTTTTACCTTCTTGGGTACCAATCCTTTTGCATCCCTGGCAACCGCTTCCTTCGTGCCTCCTGTGGCTGACATGATGGAGACCACCTTCTTCAAGTTCAACTTTTCCGGTCTGGCTGATATCGGCTGGTTCACCGTCATTACCCTGGTCATCACCTTCTGCGTCATCGATATGTTCGATACCATAGGAACTCTGGTGGGCACGGCTTCCCGTGCCGGTATGGTGGATGAGGAAGGCAATATGGAAAACATGAAGGAAGCTCTGCTGTCCGATGCCATTGGTACCATTGTTGGTTCCTGTACTGGTACTTCCACTGTCACTACCTTCGTGGAATCCGCTTCCGGCGTGGAGGCTGGTGGCCGCACCGGTCTGACTGCTCTGACCACCGGCGTTCTGTTCCTGGCCTGTATGTTCATTGCGCCCATTGCAGCCATCATTCCCGCTGCAGCTACTTCTGCTGCGCTGATCTACGTTGGTGTTCTGATGCTGCAGGGTCTGCAGAAGGTGGACTTCAACGATATGGATCAGATGGTTCCCGTGGCTCTGATGCTCATCGGTATGCCCGTTTCCAGCTCCATCGGTCATGCGATCGGCATTGGCCTGATCTCCTACACCATCATGAAGATCTTCGGCGGCAAGGCTAAGGATGTTTCCGTCCTGACCTATGCTATCTCCGCTCTGTTCCTGGTGAAGTTCTTCCTGGCTGTCTGATATCCCTACGTAAAAGAAGCGTGCTGCAGATTTGC
>JAFOGM010000246.1 GCA_017386805.1 Bacillota bacterium | reverse complement strand
TCCGCCGAAGGCTGCGCCGAATCCATCTACCTCAGTAGCTGCCAGAGTGGAGCCGGTGAAGGTCCCTACCATGTATCTTACGATCCAGCCCAATACAACGCTGTAACCGATGGCCATGGCGTAAGAGCCTAAAACCGGGATCATACCGATGGTTTCGCCCAGGGAGCGCTTACCGATGCGGTCGCAGGCGCTTCCGAAAGCACCCACCGGACCAGCTTTCTTGGCACGGCCGAAGGCCATTTCACCGATCACACCGGTGGAACCGATCAGTACAACGAAAATGAAATACGGGATGATGAAGGATCCGCCGCCGTACAGGGACACGCGGGTGGGGAACATCCAGATGTTTCCCATACCTACCGCAGAACCGATACAGGACAGGATAAAGCCCCATCTCGTATTGAAAAATTCTCTTTTGTTAGTATTCATGACAAACTCCAATAACTGATATTTTTGATCCGCAAATCCATGCAATCTCTTAAAAATCGCGGAACACGAACATTATATCACACTCCCTTTTCATTGACGAGCAAAAAATACGTTTCTATGGGGAAATTGCCAAAAAAACACAGAAAACCAGGGGGATATTCTTGCTTTTTCCCCCATTCTGGATTATTATTTTTAGTAGTATATTTTTTATAGTTAATCTATATATATTTGGAGGTAACCTGCCATGGCAAAGACTGCACAGGACATCATGAAGCTGATTGTCGAAGAAGACATCAAGATGGTAGACTTTAAGATCGTAGACATCAACGGTCAGTATCGTCACGTAACCATCCCGGCTTCCCAGTTTAACGAAGATACCCTGAAGGACGGTATCGGTTTCGACGCTTCCAACTATGGTTATGCTGTAGTTGAAAAGAGCGACATGGTCTTCATTCCCGACCTGGAAACCGCTCAGATCGACCCCTTCTGCGACATCAAGACTCTGTCTGTAACCGGTAACGCAATGATCATCGACTATCCGGACAACCGTCCTCTGGATCAGTATCCCAGAAACATCGTTCTGGCTGCTGAACAGTACATGAAGGATTCCGGTATCGCTGACGAAATGCTGATCCTGCCCGAATTCGAATTCTATCTGTTCGATGACGTAAGATGGAAGGTAGAATCCAAGAACGTTTCCATGTCTGTAGACTGCTCTCAGGCTCACTGGAACACCGACAAGGAAGGTAAGGGCGTAACCGTTCCCTTCCAGAAGAACTACCACATCGCTAAGCCCTTCGACAAGACTTACGAATGCCGTTCCGAAATGGTTCTGGAAATGGAAAAGGCTGGTATCCCCATCAAGTATCATCACCCCGAAGTATCTGCTTCCGGTCAGTTCGAAATCGAACCCATGCTGGGCCAGATGTCCAAGATGGCTGATGCTACCATGATGATCAAGTACATCATCAGAAACACCGCTCTGAAGTATGGTCTGTCCGCTACCCTGATGCCGAAGCCGGTATTCGGTGAAGCTGGAAGCGGTATGCACGTTCACATGATCCTGCTGAAGGACGGCGAACCTGTATTCTCCGATGACAACGGTTATTCCCACCTGAGCGAAACCGCTCACTGGTTCATCGGCGGTCTGCTGAAGCACATCGGTTCCCTGTGTGCAATCACCAACCCGTCCACCAACTCCTTCAAGAGACTGGTTCCCGGTTTCGAAGCTCCCGTAACCGTTGGTTATGCAACTTCCAACCGTTCCGCAGTTATCAGAATCCCTGCTTACGCTAAGACTCCGAACCTGCGTCGTTTCGAAATCCGTAACCCGGACGCTACCTGCAACCCGTACCTGTGCTATGCTGCGATCCTGATGGCTGGTCTGGACGGCGTAAAGAACAAGATCGATCCTTCCGCAAATGGTTGGGGTCCCTTCGACGTGAACCTGTACAACCTGCCTGAAGAAGAAAAGGCTAAGCTGCAGGGTCTGCCCACTCGTCTGGAAGACGCTCTGGATTGCCTGGAAGCTGACCACGATTACCTGACCGCTGGCGGCGTATTCCCGGAACACCTGATCAAGAACTTCATCGCTCTGAAGAGAAAGGAATGCCTGGAACTGTCCAAGATCCCGCATCCCGCAGAATTCGACAAGTACTACAACCTGTAATACTTCCACGAAAACACACAAAAAGCGAATCCACACCGGATTCGCTTTTTTTATTTTCCTCTCAATTTTTTATTTTCATTGCCCTGCAGATTTGATAAAATCAACTTAGAAATGAAATGTATTCCATTCGGATTTGATATATCAAGGAGTTACCCATGTCTGAACGCTTAATGATCTCCATGCTGGGAGAGTTCTCTCTTCATTGGAACAACGAAATACTCTCTGATACTGCCAACCGCCAGAAAAAAATCTGGCTCCTGCTGGCCTATCTGATCTATAATCGCAGAAACAATCCCACCCAGGAAAACTTCCTGGCTCTTCTGCGGGATTCCGGCGATTACGAGATCGAAGATCCTGCAGGTCGTTTAAAGGCTCTCTTTTATCGTGCCCGAAACCTGCTGAATCAGCTGGATGAAAATGCAGGCCACAGCTGGATCACAAGAAAAAACGGCCAGTATGCCTGGAACACCGACCTCGATCTGGTTCTGGACGTGGAAGAATTCGACGACCTCTGCAGCCGTTCTGCCAAGTCCACTGATACCGCCCAGAAACTGGAGTTCAACCTCAAAGCACTGGCTCTGTATAACGGCGATTTCTTACCGAAGCTGTCCACGGAACCCTGGGTAATGCCGATCTCCGTTTATTATCACCAGAAATATCTGGATCTGGTCATGGAAACGCTGCATCTTCTGGAAAAACAAAATGACTGGAAACAATCCTCCAGCCTCTGCGAAAAGGCCCTGACCATAGAACCTTACAGCGAAGAATTGTACCAGTCTCTGATGAAAGCGCAGCTGGCTTTGGACGATCGTCCCAGTGTACTGAACACCTACGAAAAGATGAGTGAACTGTTATTCACTGCCTTTGGCATCATGCCCTCGGAAGAAAGCCGCGCCTTCTATCGGGAAGCCACCAGAGAGATCAAAGATCACTCCGTTCCCATGGAATCCGTCCATGAACATCTGAAGGAAACCGTGGGAAATCACGGCGCCATCTCCTGTGAATACGACTATTTCCGCTTCTTATATCAGGTCCAGGCCCGTTCCATCGTCCGTACCGGCGATACCATCCACATCGTTCTCCTTTCCCTTCACAGCGAGGGCGGAAAGGAACTGGCTCGCCGCAGCCTGGATTACGCCATGGACAACCTGCAGGACATCTGCGTCAATTCCCTTCGTCAGGGCGATGTCCTGACCAAGTTCAGCGCCTCTCAGCTGCTGATCATGCTGCCTCAGGCCAACTACGAAAATAGCCAGGCGGTTTGTCAGCGTTTGATCAAAGCCTTCAACCGCAAATATCCTCATTCGCCGGTAACCATCCACTCCACAGTTCATCCTCTGGAGCCCCTGGTCACCAAACCTCAAACCGAATAATTATCTCTGCCAGCGATCCACCAACATGGCTTGTACCACCCAACGACTGTGATATGTCCCGGTTCCGGTACAGGTAGATAAGGTGATCACCTGGTCCTCTTTTGTAGGAGTCACAGCGCCCTGGATCACAGAACTTCCAATGAAGTGTTCCAGGGCTTTTGTAATGTGCGCTTCTTTTTCGATGTTCAGCCAGTAGGTCGGGCTGGTCACCGGTGCTTCATAGGCAGAGAAAATCTCATATCGGCGCACTTCCTCTTCGGAAGCAATATAGATATACGGATGTTCCGCCAGATATTCCTGAGTCGTATAATGTCGCAGCGTACCAAGCATGGAGTTGTTGGTCATTCTATGGCCGTAAATAATAGTGTTGAAGGCGCTGAAATCGGAAGGATTCTTCGTTTCCAGGAAGATGCTTCCGGCACTGTTCTTCTTTCCATCCCAGGACTTGTTTAAATAGGTATCATTGTTATCCGTCTGAAGCAGCGGATAGGACAGCTCCGTGTCCGGAACGTGGATCCATCCCAGGACTTCCTGATTGACTTCCTTTAACGCATCCAAATCCAGATCCGCCAGGAACTGTACGTTTTCTGCTAACGGTTCATCAGACCAGGGACTTTCCGGCAATCCTGCCAGCGGAACTGCT
>JAFOGM010000245.1 GCA_017386805.1 Bacillota bacterium | reverse complement strand
TGGTGTATTTGAGAAAGGAGAACAGCCATGGGACAGAGAAAGCTCCTGGCGAACAATAAAAAGGCCCGTCACGACTACTTCATTGAAGAAGTCTATGAAGCTGGTCTGGTGCTGACGGGGACGGAGATCAAATCTCTGCGTCAGGGACGTGTGAATTTGAAGGAAAGCTACGCCAAGATCGAAAAGGGCGAGGTGTTCATCTACAATATGCACATCAGCCCTTACGAACAGGGAAACCGCTACAATGTGGATCCGCTGCGCGACCGTAAGCTGCTTCTTCACAAACAGGAGATCCGCAAGCTGATCGGCTATACGACCCAGAAGGGATTGACGCTGGTACCGCTGCAGATCTACATCAATGAAAAGGGTCTGGTGAAAATGGAAATCGCCGTAGCCCGCGGGAAGAAGCTGTACGATAAGAGAGAAGATATTGCGAAGAGAGATGCGGGACGTCGTATGGAACGCATGATGAAGGACCGTTAAGGAGGACGCAATGATGAGAACAGTTACTTTGGGAAGCACAGGGATCACCGTTCCGAAGAATGCCTTCGGTGCACTGCCGATCCAGCGTATCGATAAAGATGCGGCAGCTGCGATCCTGCGCAAGGCTTATGACGAAGGCGTGAGATTCTTCGATACCGCGAGAGCGTATTCCGACTCGGAAGAAAAGATCGGGTATGCGCTGAGCGATGTGCGCGATGAAATTTACATAGCCTCCAAGACCATGGCGAAGACGGCAGAGGGTTTCTGGAAGGATCTCGAAACCACTCTGACCAATCTGAAGACCGACCATGTGGACATTCTGCAGTTCCACAATCCGCCTTTCTGTCCGAAGCCCGGCGATGAAAGCGGTTTGTATGATGCAGCGTTAGAAGCGAAGGCGCAGGGAAAGATCCGTCACATCGGGATCACCAACCACAGAATCAATGTGGCCAAGGAAGCCATCGAAAGCGGTCTGTACGAAACCTTACAGTTCCCCTTCTCCTACCTGGCTACCGATGAAGAAAAAGAACTGCCCAAGCTGTGTGCGGAAAAGAACATGGGCTTCATCGCCATGAAGGGCCTGTCCGGCGGTCTTCTGACCAATGCCAAGGCTTGTTACGCATTTATGTGTGAATATGACAATGTACTGCCGATCTGGGGCGTTCAGCGCATGGAAGAACTGGAACAGTTCCTGGCCTGCGGTAAGGAAGAACCGGAACTGACCGAAGATCTGCGTCACGTGATCCAGGTGGATAGAGACATGTTATCCGGCAGCTTCTGCAGAGGCTGCGGCTATTGCTTACCCTGCCCGGCAGGCATCGAAATCCCCAATGCGGCTCGTATGTATCTGATGGTACGCCGTGCACCGGTAGAAGCGTATACCACACCGGAATGGAAGGAAAAGATGAAGAAGATCGAAAACTGCATTGGCTGCAATCACTGCAAGAACCACTGCCCCTACGGTCTGGATACACCGAATCTGCTGAAGGAAAATCTGGAAGACTACAAGAGATTCTTCTAATACATATCAAAGGGGGAAGTTGGATGAAGAGAAAGGTGACTGTGCGGCCCGGTCGGGCGGGAGCCATGGTCGGGGGAATTGTCGGCGTATTCTTTGTTTTGATCGGACTGTTTGTGGCGATTCCGCAGGCAGGTCTGTTCGGGATCATCTGGACGTCTGTGGCGGTGTTCATCGCCGGAACGAATTTGTACAATGCTTTTTCCGAGAAGGGGATCGTATCTCACACTATCGAAATTGATGAGGATGGGAACATCGATTATGCACCTGGACCGGAAGGATTAAAGAACATGTACGGGGAAGTGAGCCTCGATGCGGATGGGGGAGAACAGTCGGTTTATCGCGTGGATCCCGGTTCCACCGTGGAGGAGCGCTTGAACCGCTTGAACGACTTGTATGATAAGCGTCTGGTCACATCCAGAGAATATGAAGAAAAACGAAAAGAGATCCTGAAGGATCTGTAGGTACATAATGTGTCATAAAAAACCCGCTGTGGTCACATTGTTTCATAGGATGTGATCTCAGCGGGTTTTGCATTTATCTTTTGGGTTTTCTGGCGTATGCCAGGGTCTGTTTCAACGCGTTATGTTTCTCCACACCGGCCAGTCGCAGTTTGTGAGCGTAAGCCAGGATCTCGGAAAAGTTTGGACCGGGCGTCAGTCCTGCTTCCACCAAATCGCGGCCAGCTACAAAGGGGCGAGCCATGTAGTCGCGGTAAATCGCCAGACGTTCCCGCAGAAAGGCTTCGTTGGTTTCCGTATCCTCCGGCGGAAGCTTCCCCAGAGCGTCGGCCATACCGATCCGGATCAGTGCTTCCGGGTCCACGGATTGGTCGAACATTTTGTTGGTGGTCTTTACCGAGGATTTTACACCCGCTACCACATTGGGCTTCATGTGATATTCCGCCAGATTCAGCGCATACTCGATCAACTTTGTTTC
>JAFOGM010000244.1 GCA_017386805.1 Bacillota bacterium | reverse complement strand
TGAAGACCATTCTGGGCAAGATCCCCTCTCTGGGCGGTAAGGCGGAACTGGGCGATTTCCTGATCCCCGGCTACTTCGAACAGGAAGCGGAACGCGACAACGACCAGACTGCCATGGAAAGCTTCTGGGCGGAATTCCCCACCCTGACCAACGGGGAAGTAAGAGCTGCACTGGCAAAGTGCGGTCTGACTACCGAACACATCACTTCGCAGATGCGAGTTCTGTCCGGTGGTGAAAATGCCAAGGTACGTCTGGCAAAGCTGATGCAGCGCCCGGCAAACTGGCTGATCCTGGACGAACCGACCAACCATCTGGACGTAGATGCCAAGGATGAATTGAAGCGTGCCCTGAAGGAATATAAGGGTACCGTGTTACTGGTATGTCACGAACCTGACTTCTACCAGGATTGGGTTACCGATGTCTGGAACGTAGAAAGCTGGACAACCAAGATCGTATAAGAATCGAAAGTGAAAGAAGCTGTCATGCGGCTGAGGAAACTCAGTGGTGTGACAGCTTTTTTATTGCTGAAATTGCAGAGGGACATCGAGTGGGAAATATAAATAAAAATGTAATTTATTAGAAATAATACATTGACAAACGGAGGCCGTGATGTTATATTGAATATACCATATAATGGTAATTGGAAATGATTTTTCCACGCCGAGGTCGAGGGGTAATTGCAAAGATTCACTGTGGAAAAATCGTGACATTGGGAAAGGAGAAGAAATTATGGAAAACGCAGAACGTGCGGAATTTACAGAAGTGCAGGAAAAACCAACTGAGGGAGGTATATCTTTTCGAATCATCGAGCACATCGGTGTTCTCAGTGAAACCAAGGGTTGGAAAAAGGAACTGAATATCGTATCCTGGAATAACGGGCCAGCTCGGTTTGAGATTCGTGAATGGGACGATTTTCACGATTATATGAAAAAGGGTTTGACGTTTACAAAAGGAGAATTGATGGAGCTGAGAAACATTTTAAACGATATGGATTTCAGTATGGTCGAACTTCCGGAAACCAAGGCGAGAAGAAAGAGGGAAGAAGAGGTCCCCTTTTAAGGGATCCCTATCTCCTGACAATCTCTAATTTTATCATTGAAAAAGGCCATGCGTGACGACTTGCATGGCCTTTTTGTATCGATTTGTTTTGTTATTGCAGAGCTGTAACGGCTTTTTCCAGGTCATTGACCTTCAGCACCAAAGAAGCCTGACCGCCCTTGGTGAAGCCATACATGTAAGAAATGTTCAGGTCGTTGTCAGCCAGCTTTACCAGAATCTCGTGAAGAGCGCCGGGAACGTCGGGAACTTCCACACAGAGAAGTTCGTTGACAATGACATTGTACATATTTTCTTTCAGAACAGCCACAGCCTTTTCCGTATCTTCCACGATAACGCGGACGATGCCGTAGTCGGTCACATCAGCTAAATTCAGAGAGGTCATGTTGATACCGGCTTTGTTCAGAACGTCGGTGAATTCCAACAGTCTTCCGGGTTCATTTTGTACGAAAACAGAGATTTGCTTGATAGTCATGATAAAATGCCTCCCTTTCTTTAGAACTTTCTCTTATCGATCACGCGCTTTGCCTTACCCTGGCTTCTGGCGATGGTCTTGTGTTCAGCTAATGTGAGAATAACACCGATGCGCAGTACGTTATCCAGCTTCTGCTTGATCTTTCTGCGGATGGCTTCCATTTCGGTAACGGAGTCGGTCATGTATTCCGGATTCAGTTCCACCTGAACTTCGATGGTGTCCAGAGTACCCTTACGGTCAACGATGATGACGTAGTTTGCGCTGGCTTCAGGTACTTCCAGAAGAACGCTTTCAATCTGGGACGGGAATACGTTGACGCCGCGGATGATCAGCATATCGTCGCTGCGGCCGATGATTTTTGCCATACGGACGGTGGTTCTGCCGCATTCACAGGGACTGTGATCCAGGCTGGACAGGTCGCGGGTACGATAACGCAGTAAGGGCATTGCTTCCTTTGTCAGGTGGGTGAAGGTCAGTTCGCCCACAACGTTGTCGCCCACAGGCTGTAAGGTTTCGGGATCCAGGATTTCCGGATAGAAGTGGTCTTCGCAAACGTGGAGACCGTTGCGCTGGGAACAGGTCACGGAGACGCCGGGACCCATGATTTCAGACAGACCGTAGATGTCGTGAGCGGTGATGCCCAGACCGGCTTCGATCTTTTCGCGCATTTCCTGGCTCCAGGGTTCTGCACCGAAGATACCGATCTTCAGAGCTAAATCTTCCTTCTTGATTCCGGCTTCTTCCATGGATTCTGCCAGGAACATGGCGTAGGAAGGAGTACACGCTAAAATGGTGGGACGGAAGTCCTTCATCAGTGTCAGCTGGTTGGTGGTGTTGCCGGAAGAGGCGGGGATTACGCCGGCACCCAGGCGGGTTGCACCGTCATGGAGACCCAGACCGCCGGTGAACAGACCGTAGCCGTAGGAAATCTGAATGGTGTCTTCCTTCGTACCGCCAGTACTGCAGATGGCTCTGGCAACGCATTCGGCGAAGACATCCAGGTCCTTTCTGGTGTGAGGTACGGCGGTGGGCTTTCCGGTGGTACCGGAAGAAGCGTGGATTCGTACGAACTGGCTCTGGGGAGCGGAGCAGAGATTGAACGGGTAATTGTCGCGCAGGTCCTGCTTGGTTGTGAAGGGCAGTTTCACGATATCGTCGATGGTCTTGATATCGCCGGGTTCAATGCCCATTGCCTGCATCTTTGTGCGATAGAACGCAACGTTCTGATAAACGCGTTCCACAGTATCTCTTAAACGCTCACTCTGTAAAGCATGCATTTCGTCACGGCTCATTGTTTCCACATGTTCGTTCCAGATCATTTTCATTTCCTCCTTTGAACAGCGGCGTCACCAAACTCTTTGGACCGTCATATCATAGAACCATAAGTAAACCTGAACATCATAGGAGGTAAACATATGGGTTATTGTAATCACGGAACTGGTGTGGATGACAGCTTACTGTTCTTCTTTCTGCTGTTGTTGTTCATTTTATGCATGCCCGGGCTGTGCGGAAATCAGATCGGCGGTACCAACGACAGCTGCTGCTGTTAGCCTATAAAAAAAAGGGTTCTCCATCTCTCCAAGAGACGGGGAACCCGCGTTACCACTCTTATTGCCAAAAATCCGGCCACTCAGGACAAACATCCGTATCCCGATAACGGGGGAAACCGGGCACTCCTACTTGATCAAAGATCTGGGTTCAAAGCGCCAGCTCAAGGGGGAACTTCGCTGTATCATTCATTACCGACTCTCATCACCGTCGACTCTCTGTGAAATGAAGCGATGCAGTTACTTTACCCTGTCACAGCTTTTCAAATATTTATGAGCACATTATACTCCTGGCTATTTTTGGTGTCAACCGCAATTTTCAGATTTTTTCGGAGGAGTGTCTGGTTGGTAAAATTGGGCTGTGGTATAATTTTATCATAAGGGGGAGAAATATCATGAATAACAACAATAGGGATAAGATCCAGATCCGGTTGAAATTTCAGCCGGATGCAGAGTGGAAGACACTTTCCGTAGAGGAAGGAACCACACTGGAAGAACTGATGTATCAGTTTGACGACCAGAATCACAGAGATTTTTTAGCGGCGAAAACCAGTCGCTTTGAACACAAGGTCGTCAGCTTAAAAGAAAAAATCGTTCAGGAAGAAGATTATGAGTTTCTGGATATGAGCGAGCCTTCGGCCAATCAGATCTATCAAAGAAGCTTGATTTTCATGTACTTAAAAGCGGTCCACGATATTTTGGGTGAGGACCGTGTCATTATTTCCAATTCCCTGAACAAAGGGATCTATACGGAAATCCGAACCAATAAAAAAATCGGTGCCTTCGAAGTAAAACGACTATATGAATACATGAGGGGAATGTCGGCGGCCAACCTGCCCTTTGAACAGAAGATCCTCCCGGCATCGGAAGCCCTGGAACATCTGGAACGACAGGGGAATCCGGAAACGAAGAAAATGTTTGAAAAGCTTCGCTGGAGTCAGATCCCCATCTATTCTCTGGATGGTTATGAAAGTTTCTTCTACGATTTTCTGGCGCCTTCCACGGGCTACATCCGCTATTTTGAACTGAAAAAGTATCGCCGCGGAATTTTACTGCGGTTTCCTCATCCAGATCGGCCCGATGCGATTCCGGAATACCGGGACGATAAGAAGCTTTACCAGGCCTTTGGCGAGGCGACCCGCTGGCTGAAGCTGATGGATCTGGAATACGTTTCGGATCTGAACGAGCGGGTCCGCGACGGCAGTTACCGCCAGCTGATCCAGGTGTCGGAAGCTCTGCACGAAAAGCGAATCGCTGAAATCGCGGACATGATCGCCAAGCAGAAGAAGCGGATCATTTTGATCGCAGGACCATCGTCTTCCGGAAAGACTACCTTTGCCCAGAGATTGTCCACGCAGCTGAGAGTCAACGGGTTAAAGCCGATTTATCTGGGAACGGATGATTACTTCGTGGATCGGGAATTCGTATCGAAGGATGCCAAGGGAGAATACAACTTTGAGGACCTGGAAGCGGTGGATGTGGCTTTGTTCAACGACCACATGAATCGCCTGATGGCCGGAGAAGTGGTGGACATTCCGGTATACAATTTTGTTACCGGAGAGAAGGAGTTCGGGAAGAGACCCACGAAAATCTCTTCAGATCAGCCCATTGTCATCGAAGGGATCCACGGACTGAATGAAAAGCTGACAGAACAGATTCCTGCAGAGGCTAAGTTTAAGATCTACATCAGCCCGCTGACACAGATCAACATTGACGAACATAATCGGATCCCCACCACCGATGCCCGACTTTTACGCCGCATCGTCCGGGACAGCCAGTTCCGTAACTATCCGGCTCAGAGGACCATCAAAATGTGGAAGAAGGTCCGGGAGGGAGAAGATAAAAACATCTTCCCTTACAATGGTGAGGCTGATGTTTTGTTCAATTCCGTGCATTTATATGAGTTGGCCGTATTGAAAAAATATGCCCAGCCGCTGCTGTCGGATATCGGGGAAGAAGAACCGGAATACACCGAAGCAACACGACTTCTGAAATTCCTGCGGTTGTTCGAAGCCATCGGAGACGACAGCTCCATTGCCAACAATTCGATTCTGCGCGAGTTTATCGGCGGAAGTGTGTTTGTGGAATAAAAAATGAAATCAAAAAGCCGCGAAGCACAAGGCATCGCGGCTTTTTTACGTTCGGAATGACAATCGTGTGAAACGATTAAGATGCGGATTCTGTTTCGGAAGTTTCTGGAACGGGAATGGTCAAAGTGCTCTTGTCCGGATCCATGATGCATACATAGCTGGTACCCTGTTCCAGGACCAAAGGAGAACCATCCAGTTTTGTGTAAACGAAGGGATGGTTTTTGTCTTTTTTGGACCACTGGATAGCGATGGCTTTTCCGCCGCAGAAATAGGTTCCTTCGCCGGTTCCGGTCATCTGGATCTTCAGACGGCCTTCCGTATCGCCGGAGATCACGCGGACATCGGTTTCCAGAACCAGGACGTTATTGACGCTGACCTGTTCTCCGGTGTTTCCGTCGATGTAGGGCTTACTGTACTGAACGATCTTATACTTTCCGGTAGTTTCATCATAGGTGAAGCGACCGGTCTTATAACTGGAGAAATACAGTTCGAAGTATTCTGCAGGAGTTCCATCCTTCGGTGTTCCATCTTCAGCGAACTTCTGATCGTATACGTAATCAGTACTGTGTTCCTTCGCCCAGGACGTGGAATCGATGTATTCCTGAACGTTTTCGCCGGAGGTCACCAAACTGTGTTCGTAGCCTAAAGAACTCTTTCGTGCGGAGTCGCGCCAGAAAATCTTGGCATCGTTTCCACCGCGGACACCGTCCATGTTGTTGACTTTCCAGCTCTTGATGTTGGAGTAAGCATCTTCACTTCCGCCGGCATGGACCAGAAAGGCATCGTGGCCAAGAGCCGCTTCCAGAAAGTAGGGACGGGCGGAACGGATGCTGCCCAGGGTTTCCACGTCTTTCAGAGTCTGGAAGACACCCAACATACGGGTGATCCCGCCTTCTGCAGGGATTTCATAAATGATATCCGCCTGAGAAACGCCCAGCTGGGGCATTGCCTGATATAAATTATTGAAGATCACGGCCACAGGACGGTCATTGACATAGTCCAGTTCCAAAGGAAGTCCGGTCAAATGGTTGGTTCCCATGGGGATCACGGGTTCCGGCTCCGGTTCCGGTTCTACGACAGGATCCGGTTCGTCCGGTACGACTGGCTGCTCTTCTGCGGGACCGCCGCAGCCCACCAGAACCAGGAATAACATGAGGAAAAGTAGCACTAAGGTGATTGTTCGTTGTTTCATGGGAAAACCGCCTTTCTTTGGAGTTACCTTTATCATAACAACGGGGAAAGGAACCGTCAAGACAACAAATGTTCCGTCACAGGAAGCTTTGGAATTGGTTGTTGCGCAGGAAGAACTATGGTATAATATTATGGCTTATGGGATTATGAGAGAAAGGAAACTTACAATGGATTATTTAAATAAATTAAATGACAAGCAGAGAGAAGCTGCGGTACATACCGAAGGCCCTCTTTTGATCCTGGCAGGCGCGGGCAGCGGTAAAACCAGTACCATGACCCATCGCATTGCCTACATGATCCGGGAAAAAGGGATCGATCCATACAACATCCTGGCAGTGACCTTTACCAACAAGGCAGCCAAGGAAATGCGCGACCGTATCGAAATGCTGATTGGAAGCGACGTAAACATGTGGATCCTGACCTTCCACTCGGCTTGTCTGCGGATCCTGCGCATGAATGCGGACAAGATCGGCTACAAAAAGGACTTCGTCGTATATGACCCCACCGACCAGAAGGTGGTGGTAAAGAACCTGATCAAAGCCCAGAACGTGGATGAAAAGAAGTACTCTGTGGCCTACGTCCTGTCCATGATCAGCGACTGTAAGGAAAAGGGCCTGACACCGCAGGCATACATGCAGAAAAATGCAGCGGACTTCCGTTCCAAGATCGTGGGACCGCTGTATCAGGGCTATGAGAATACATTGAAAAACAACAACGCCATGGACTTCGACGATCTGATCTCCAAGACCGTAGCTCTCTTTGAAAGCGATGAAGAAACCCTGGCATACTACCAGAGACGCTTCCGTTACGTCATGGTGGATGAGTATCAGGATACCAACTTCATGCAGTACCGCTTCGTGAAGCTGCTGGCGGAAAACCACAACAACATCTGTGTTGTAGGCGATGACGACCAGTGCATCTATCAGTGGAGAGGCGCTGACATCAAAAACATTCTGGACTTCGAACACGACTTCCCCGGAACCAAGGTCATCAAGCTGGAACAAAATTACCGTTCCTACGGAAACATCCTGGAAGCGGCTCATTCCGTGATCCGTCACAATTTCGGCCGAAAGGACAAGAAGCTGTGGACCCAGAAGGATCCCGGCGAAAAGATCACCTATTATCGTGCGGACGATGATAAAGAAGAAGCCAGATACGTGGCGGCCCAGGTGGATCTGCTCCACGAAAAGAGCAAGAGAAGTGACCGTGAAACTCCGCTGAAATACTCGGATTTCGCGATTTTATACAGAACCAACACCCAGTCCAGACGATTTGAAGATGCCTTCCGGTTCGCCGGAATTCCCTACCGCGTTCTGGGCGGCTTCCGTTACTACGATCGCAAGGAAGTTAAGGACATGATGTGCTACATGCGTCTGGTCCTGAACCGCGACGACGATCTCAGTCTGGAACGTGTCATCAACGAGCCCAAGCGCGGCATCGGTGACAAAACGCTGGAAAAACTGAAAGCCCTGGCAAAGGTCCGCGGCGAAAGTCTTCTGGACGTCCTCAGCGACGGGGAGATTGCCGACAGCCTTCCGGCAAAGGCGAGAACCTCCATCCGGGACATGGTTTCGGTGTTGTCGGAAATGGGCGAGCAGTGGGACAAGGGCCAGCT
Source organism: Bacillota bacterium (assembly GCA_017386805.1). Taxonomy (GTDB): domain Bacteria; phylum Bacillota; class Clostridia; order Peptostreptococcales; family Anaerovoracaceae; genus RGIG446. The sequence goes on along the minus strand of JAFOGM010000244.1, from coordinate 2,304 downwards.
GAAGGTTTCGGACATTTACGATAACCTGCTGATCCGCACCGGATACATGAAAGCTCTGGAAGATGCCAATACTGTGGAAGCCGAAGGCCGCATCGAAAACCTTCTGGAATTCAAGTCGGTGATCTTCGATGAAGAAAAGGAAAACCCCAACGTGAACTTATCCGAATTCATGGAAAAGGTAGCGTTGGTTGCAGAAGTCGATAACCACAATCCCGACGAAGATGCAGTGGTCATGATGACCATGCACAGCGCCAAGGGTCTGGAATTCCCGGTGGTGTTCCTGCCCGGCATGGAAGACGGGCTGTTCCCCAGCTGGCGTTCCTATGATAAGGGACCGGAGGGCGTGGAGGAAGAACGCCGTCTCTGCTACGTAGGGATGACCCGAGCCCAGGAAAAGCTCTATCTGACCAGTGCGGAAACCAGAACTCTGTACGGGAAAACCGACTTCACCAAGGAGTCGCAGTTCATGCGGGAAGTGGATCACAGCCTCTTGGATGGTCATGCGGTCTACTCCAAGCGGAATCCTGCGGCAACCGCCGATCGCTATCGCGCCGACGCTCCTTTCAGCGGCGGTTTCGGCTTCGGTGGAACCGGTATGTATGGCGGCGGAAATGCTGGCGGAAGCTTCGGCAGCGTGGAAGTGAACCGACCCTTCCAGCAGATCCAGAAGATCAAGCAGGAGGTTGCCAAGTCGGCGGCTCAGTCCAAAGCCAACGCGGCGAAGGCCCAGGATCTGGCGCAGGGAGATCGGGTAAGACATCCGAAATTCGGCGAAGGCTTGATCATCGAAGCCAGCGGAAGCACCGTATCCGTCATGTTCGACAACTTCGGACTGAAGAAGATGGCCAAGGACATTGCGCCTTTAACAAAGATTTGAGGTGAAATATGAACGTTCAGGAAAGAATGGCGGAACTGTACCGCCTGATGGATTATCATAACGAACGATACTATAACCAGGACGATCCGGAAATCAGCGATTTCGAATACGACAGATTGTCTCTGGAACTGCGGAAGCTGGAAGCGGAATATCCGCTGTTCATGCGTACCGACTCCCCCACCCAGCGCGTGGGAGGAACGGCCCGCCGTGAATTTAAGAAAGTAAAGCACGACGTTCCTGTCATCAGCTTACAGGACGTCTTCTCCAAAGAAGATGTGTACGACTTCGTCAACAAGATGCGCGAAGAACTGGTGAATCCGGAATTCGTGGTGGAACGCAAGATCGACGGCCTCAGCCTGGTTCTGCGTTACTACGATGGTGTTCTGAAGGAAGCCATCACCAGAGGGGATGGGGAAACCGGGGAAAGCGTATATGAAAACGCCCTGGAGATCCGCACCGTACCCAAGACTCTTCCGGAAAAGCTTCCTTATCTGGAAGTGCGCGGTGAAGTCTACATGTGCACGGAAAGCTTCGAAAAAGCCAATAGAAAGCAGATGGAAACCGGCGGTAAGATCTATCAGAACCGAAGAAACAGCGCTGCCGGGACCATGCGTCAGCTGGATCCCTCCGTGGTTCGGGAACGCGAGCTGGACATCTTCATCTTCAATCTGGAAATCAGCGAAGGAAAGGAATTCAAGAGCCATTCCGAAACGCTGGAATGGATGAAGAGCCAGGGCTTCGACGTGAGCCCGGGTTACACCATCTGTCATACCGCAGACGAAGTCTGGAACGCCATCTGCGCCATCGGTGATGTGCGCTGGAGCCTGGACTACGGTCTGGACGGAGCTGTTGTGAAAGTCAACGATTTGGAACAGCGCAGAAGCCTGGGGATGACCTCCAAGGTTCCCCGCTGGGCCACTGCTTATAAATATCCGCCGGAACAGAAGGAAACCGTGGTGGAAGACATTACCGTACAGGTGGGCCGCACCGGCCGCATCACACCGCTGGCCATCCTGGCTCCGGTGCGACTGGCGGAAACCACCGTCAGCAGAGCGACTCTGCACAATCAGGACTACATCAATGAAAAAGACGTTCGCGTGGGCGACACCGTCATCGTACAGAAGGCTGGCGACATCATTCCGGAAGTTCTGATGGTAGTGAAGGAAAAGCGTCCGGAAGGAACCGTACCCTACGAACTTCCGACCACTTGCCCCATCTGCGGAGCTCCTGTGGAACGGGAAGCCGACGGTGCTCACATGCACTGTACCGGAGATGAATGTTACGCCAAGGACAGCCGATCCATCGCTTATTTTGTGTCCAAAGATGCCATGAACATGGTAGGCTTCGGCCCCAGTGCCGTGGAAGCGCTGATCAGCGAAGGCTACATCAAGAGCATCGCGGATATCTACCAGCTGCATGAACACCGC
>JAFOGM010000243.1 GCA_017386805.1 Bacillota bacterium | reverse complement strand
CGTTGTGGAATCGCTTGGCCATTTCCGGACCATTTCGCTTTACGATCCGATCCCTCTGCAATTCCGGCGAAACATCCAGAAACACGGAGAAGTCGTAATATCCAGCCAGCTCCGGATGCATGGAATAGGCCCCTTCCACGATGACCAGCTGCTTTGGTTCCACTTCCATCGGTTCGCCCAAGGTAAACGTAGAACAATCAAACCGACGATACCGAACTGTCTCTCCACAGCTTAAAGGTTCCAAAACTTCTTCTAAAAATCGTTCCCGATCCACATTCCCACCGGGTTCGGAAAATCGTTCCGCCGTTCTCTGCTCCGGTCGAAGGAAGAAATCATCCATGTGGAAGACGGTGCAATCGTAAACCTGGCTCAGGATCTGGCTCAGCGTCGTCTTTCCGCTGGCGCTTCCGCCCTCAATGGCAACCACGAATCGCTCTCCTGCTCGTTTGTCGATTTCACAAAACAGTGGCAGGAACTTTACATACTGTTCCGCCACCACCCGGTAAGCCGGATGATACATCATGCGAAATGCTTCCGAATGATGGACCGCCGGATATTCAGCGTTTTTCCACTCCGAAACAGCTGAAGCAAATCCTTCGAAATCAAAGGGCAGCTCCCCGCTTCGAACCATTTCCAAAGCCACATCCAGCTTTCGTTCCAGTTCAATTCGTCCCTCTGGTTCAGTCTTCCCCGACAGATAAAACAGCTTTCCCAACGTCTCCGCAGAAAGTCCGCGATCCAGCCAATCCAGATGTACACGGCTGTAACCACCGTCCAGTGGATCCACAGTTCCGCTTCCGGCCACCTCGCTGCCAGCCTCGCCCTTCACAGTACTGCTGTACTCCTTCCGGATCCAGTCCGTTACCGCATCGAGCGACGACACCATGTGCTCACAGCCGAAGGAGCTTTGATATAAAAATTTAAATACATCCCGGATCTTCAGATCCGGATAGCGCCCGCAATGCTCCAGCAGCGCCTTACGAGTTCTCTCGTTTCGTTCCAAACCCATTCTCACCTCATATCCACTACATTGGCCTTTTCCAGCGCCATCACTAAAATCGGAATCAGGATCAGCTGAACAGCGATCCCCGGAATGGCATTGGTGATCGCACCGGCAATGAATGCACCAAAAGTAAAGGCTCCACCGCTGATTCCCATACATACCATCATAGCCAGGCCCCAAACAATACGGCCCAGAATCATAGCGGTGATCAACGACACATAAATACTGGACTTTTTCTGCGGCAGCTTCCGGTACAAGAAACCAACCACTGCGCCGTAGACCGCCATTTCAAAGGCCATACAGACCGCTCCCGGGAACATGGGCGGCATCCTTAAAATCATGGAGCGGAACAGCGGTGCAATGAAGCCCACCGCCAGTCCCCAGGGACCTCCGCAGATGAACCCACATAAAAGTGCCGGAATGTGCAGCGGACAGAGCATAGCTCCGATCTCCGGGATCTGTCCCGTCAAAAACGGCAGTACATAGGCCATGGCCAAAAATAGCGCCGAAAGTGTTAACTTCAATACGTGATTATTTTGTCTCATATGATACTCCACAGGTCATAAAAAAAGCGTCACCATCTCTTCTGAGACAATGACGCCTTCCTGACATCCATTCAAATATACTAAAATTCGTATCCAATTTTCTATCTCACAGGACCTTCTGGCCCCACGTCATCCTTCTGGATAACAGATATAGTATATCCTGATTCACATTTTTTGTCAACAGCTTACAGCCGCTGCACCGTTCACAAGGCTTCTCAGCTTCGCCAGCGCGTCCTCGATCAGAACGCGGGTGTTGGAATTCCCCACCCCGGCAACCAAATTATCGCACTTGTTCATAGGAATCAAAATGCGAACAGCATCGGCCTGAGCCACAGCCAGCGCCATCTGCGGTGTCACTTCACCCAATAACGAATCGGCAATCACGATCCCGATGGGACCGATGATCACGTCCGCCTTTCGACAAGCCACCACCACCGGATTTTCACCGGTTGCCACCTGTCGTGCACCCGCCTTCAGCATGGCCGACGACGCCATAGCGTTGGTTCCCACACAGAGCAGTTCCACATCCGAAAACTGAGCGGAAATCTCCTTCACCAGCTGAGCTCCCAACTGACCCCCCTGGCCGTCAATGATCAAAATCTTCATAAAGTACCCTCCTATCATACAGTGATGACAGTTTCTTTTACATTCCCAGAAGCGACATGATCGAAATCTGATTGGTCTCGTCGATCCCACGCAGAACCCCGTGAGCCCGCAGGGCTTCGGTTGCCGTCTTGTTCAGCTTGGTACGCTCCTGCATTTCTTCGATGGAGAGGAAGGGCTTCTTCGCGTACTCTTCCGCTAAAGCTTTCGCCGCCGTTTCACCGACACCTTCCAGCGCCAGGAAGGGCAGCTGCACCTTTCCGTCGTTGACAGAGAACTTGGTTCCTAAGGATTCGCCAAGACGAGCCGGCATGAATTCATACCCGCGGGCGTACATTTCGTAGGCAACTTCTAAAACGATGATTTCGTCTTCTTCCT
>JAFOGM010000242.1 GCA_017386805.1 Bacillota bacterium | reverse complement strand
GCTGTGGCTTTTGCCACGGGAAAGCCGTTGGTGGGCGTACATCACATTCAGGGCCACATCAGTGCCAATTACGTGCAGTCTCCGGATCTGGAGCCTCCGTTCATGGCGCTGGTAGTCAGTGGGGGTCATACTCACATCGTGGATGTAAAAGGCTACAACAGTTTTGAAGTGCTGGGCCGTACCCGCGACGATGCAGTGGGAGAAGCCTTTGATAAAGTTGCCCGCGTTCTGGGACTGGGATATCCCGGTGGTCCGCTGATCGACAAGCTGGCGAAGGAAGGCGACCCCAACGCCATCGAATTCCCCAGAGTCTTCCTGGAAAAGGACAGCCTGGACTTCAGTTTCAGCGGTATCAAGACCGGTGTTCTGAACTATATCAACGGTCAGCGCCAGAAGGGACTGGAAATCAACAACGCTGACGTGGCAGCCAGCTTCCAGCAGGCAGTCATGGACGTTATCGTTACCAAGACCGTTCGTGCGGCGAAGCAGAGAAAGCAGAAGCGCATCGTGGTGGCCGGAGGCGTGGCTGCCAATTCCAAGCTGAGAGATATGCTGGGAAAAGCCTGTGAAAAAGAGGGAATCAAAATGTACGTTCCGGCGCCGATCTTATGCACCGACAACGGCGTGATGATCGCTTGTGCAGCGTACTATAAGTACCAGGCTGGAATGACCAGTGACTTTACGCTGGATGCCTATCCCAATCTTCCTCTGGATATGTAGGAGGAAAGAGCGGATAAGTCAGCGTTCCAACAATTGAAGAAGACGATCCAGACGCTGACGTTGTTCCGGATTCATCATTCCGCGCAGAGCTTTTACTGCGCGGATTTGTTTTTGGTAAGAAGCAGGATCCTTTTGAAGAACAGCTTTCAGCTTCATGATTTCTGTCAGGATCTCCTGATCGCTTTTTCCTTTCATGGCTTCTGCGGCTCGAAAGGCCTGACTTCGGGGATCGCTTTCCTGATGATAACTTCCGGAATTGCCAGAGGAAATCCCGATTTGATCGGCTAAGTCCAGAAGCAGCTGTTCGTCGATATTCTGATGCATGAGAACACCTCACTTTTTCGTTTTTTGTAAGTATATGCACGAAGGATGAGAAGATGCATATACTGAAAGCAGCGACGTACTTTGGGTTATGAAAGGAGAGGGGAATGCATCCTTTGTTGTTACTGGTTCTGGTTTTTGTATTGAAAGACGGAGGCAGAAAAAGGCCCTACATAAGGAAAGAAATGTTTTTTCCGGAACCGTTATATTTTGATACCTTCCGAATGGAACTGATGCTGGACCGTCTTCGGGTGTTGACAGAGACGCTGGAAAAAGTCAATCGACTGAGTCAGGTCAATCAATTGTCAGACGCGCTGGAACTTTTGGGAGGCTTCGGAGGGACGGCCTCTCTGCTGCAGGCAGTGGAACCCTTTCTGGGAACAGCACTAAAAATGAAAGAAAATGACGGAATTTGATCGGAATTTTATAAAATAGGCATAGCTTTTTTTCATATTTTAGAGTATACTGTAAGAGTAAACTTATGAAACTGCGTCCGTTCGTCATGGACGGAAACTGAAATACACGGAGGTAAAGTACAATGGCTTTAATTACCACAAAAGAGATGTTTGCAAAGGCACTGAATAAGGACTATGCGGTTGGTGCGTTCAACGTAAACAACATGGAAATCGTTCAGGGCATCGTAGATGCTGCAAAGGAAGAACAGGCTCCCCTGATCCTGCAGGTATCTGCTGGTGCAAGAAAATACGCAAGACCTGCTTATCTGGTGAAGCTGGTAGAAGCGGCTATGGAAGACAGCGGTCTGGATCTGGTATTACACCTGGACCACGGTGAAGATTTCGAAATCTGTAAGAAGTGCATCGATGACGGTTTCTCTTCCGTTATGATCGACGGTTCCAAGTATGGATTTGAAGAAAATATCGAACTGACCAAGAAGGTTGTAGAATATGCACACGCTCATGGTGTTGTTGTAGAAGCTGAGCTGGGTAAGCTGGCTGGTATCGAAGACAACATCAAGGTTGATGCAAGATCCGCTACATTCACCGTTCCGGAAGAAGCTGCAGAATTCGTAGCTCGTACCGGCGTTGACTCCCTGGCTGTATCCATCGGTACTTCCCATGGCGCATATAAGTTCAAGGGCGAACCGTATCTGGACTTCCAGCGTCTGGAAGAAATCCACAAGCTGATCCCCGACACTCCGCTGGTTCTGCACGGTGCATCCACTGTACTGCCGGAATTCGTAGCTCGCTGCAATGAATACGGCGGAAACATCCCCGGAGCTCAGGGCGTTCCCGAAGATATGATTCTGGAAGCTGTAAAGCACGGCGTATGTAAGGTAAACATCGACACCGACCTGCGTCTGGCTATGACTGCTGAAGTTCGTAAGTTCCTGATCGAACATCCGGAAGAATTCGACCCCAGAAAGTACATGAGCCCTGCAAGAGATGCCATCAAGGCAATGGTTCAGCACAAGATCAAGAACGTTCTGAACGGTTCTCACACTCTGTAATTTTGAAAATGTTGAAAGAGACTGCCATCCGCAGTCTCTTTTTTTCGTTCAGAAAAGAAAGAACAGATCGAATACGGCAGCCATAAAAACCACGGTACCATAGGGAACTCCCTGTTCCAAAGGATTTTTACGCAGCCAGCTCCACACCATCATCCCTGCGGCAACCGCGCCGCCCAGCAGGGCGGCGCTCCCCATGACCGTAAGAAACTCCTTCGACGACAGAACCAGCGCCAGCGCAAAGAATAGCTTCACGTCCCCCAGACCCAGAGCGGGCGTTCCCAGAAGACGGTTAGGGAGCAGATAAAGGAAGCAAGTGACGATAATGCAGAGGATAAAAGAGAAGCTGCGGGAAAACAAGAAGTCGAGATTCGGAACTGTAAGAGTAATTTCTACAACCAGGCGAAGCAGGCCCAGGATAGCCAGACCAAGAGACCACTGGTCTGGGAGCAGGCGGTAACAGAAATCGGACAAAGCGATCTGGGCTAAAAGCCAAAACAGGCTCAGACCCCAAAAACCATCGATTAGAGCCACTTTTTCAGAAAGATGGAGCATGAGGATGAAAAAGAAAAGGAAGAGGAAAAATCCATGAGGAACGACCCGGAGCGATTTGGACTCGGGATGCGGCGCATGGCCGGCGTCCAGGGGTATGTGGCCAAGATCAAAGAGCCAGTTGGCGGGCATAGCCTTCCATGTACAAAAATATGTAATTGCTGACGTTAAACTGAAAATGAGACACAATAAAAAAGCCATCAAAACCTCCCGTTTCTGATCCGGGCTGCGATGATGGGTGTGATTGGATCGGATTTGAAAAAAGAGCCGCTGTTTTCACAGCGGCTTTTGCGGTCAATGTAAGAACAGAAGTGATTATTCAGCTTCGTTTTCTACATAGTGAACCAGGTCACCAACGGTCTGGAACTTTTCTGCAACTTCATCGGGGATTTCGATTCCGTATTCGTCTTCGATCGCCATGATGATTTCTACAGCATCCAGGGAGTCAGCTTCCAGATCCTTCATCAGATGGGTATCCATCGTGATGTCGTCTTCCTCTACGCTTAACTGTTCGATGATGATTTCCTTAATTTTATCAAATACCATAATGTACCTCCGTAATATGACGCAATTTCATCTCATTGCAAGACCTATTATAAACAGGACTTTATCTCTGTGCAACTATTATTTCAAAAAACATAGATTCTTCACCTATTTTTCACGAACGAAAGAATTGTTGTGAAAACAACGTTATGCTTCGGAAAGCTGCTCCTGGAGCTCCATCCATTGTGTATAAGTGGTTTCCAGTTCTGCCTTGGTGGTTTCCAGCTTCCCGCTGATTTCCGCTGATTTCTGGAAATCGGTGTAAATCTCTTCGAGGCAGAGGAGACCTTCCAATTCGGCAATTTCTTCTTCCAGACGGGCGATGTCTTCTTCTGCCTTAGCCATCTGGCGCTCCAGACGACGGCGCTGGGCCTGGAGATCTTTCTGCGCCTGACGTTCCATAGCGCGCTGTTCTTTTCCTGCAGAGGAAGGTTTTCCGGCAGGCTGGGCCATTTCGTTCAGATAACTCTTACCGGAACCGATGGATTCCTTCTTTTCCAGGTAATAGTCGTAGCCACCGGCATAGTGTGTCAGACCGCTGTCGGACAATTCCACGATTTTGGTGGAAATCTTGTTCAGGAAATAACGGTCGTGGGAGATGATGAACAGTGTACCGGGGAATTCCAGAAGGGCGTCTTCAAAAACTTCCTTGGAAGCGATATCCAGATGGTTGGTAGGTTCGTCCATCAACAGACAATTGGCACCGGACATCATGATCTTCAAAAGAGACAGACGGGCCTTTTCACCGCCGGAGAGGTCGCCCACATATTTGAATACATCTTCACCGCGGAAGAGGAAACGACCCAGCAGGGATCGCAGCTCTGTTTCCGTATACAGGCGATAGGTGTTGTGCAGTTCGTCCAATACCGTGTTGGAATTGGTCAGAAGGCTCTGCTCCTGATCGTAGTAACCGAAGTCAACATTGTGACCGATGCGGACGTAACCCGTATCGGGAATCAGCTGACCCAGGATGATTTTCAGAAGCGATGTTTTTCCGACACCGTTGGGACCCACCATACAGATGCGTTCTCCACGCTTGATGTCGAAATTGACGTTGGAGAACAGATGACGGGTACCGGTTTCGCCGATGAAGCTCTTGGACAGATCTTCCCCGTAGAGAACGTCATTCCCGGAAGCAATGTTTTCCTTGAAGCGGATCTTCATCTTGGCATTCAGCTGCTGGGGCTTGTCCAGAACTTCCATGTGAGCCAGCCGCTTTTCGCGGGACTGTGCACGCTTTGCCAGCTTTTCCGTACCGCGTTCTTTGAACTTGCGGATGATGTCTTCCTGCTTTCGGATTTCTTCCTGCTGAGCTTCGTAGCGTTTTAAAGCATCGGCAGCCAGCATCTTTTTCTTTTCTGCATACTGGGTGTAGTTTCCGTCGTAGCAGGTCAGTTTATGCAGCTCGATATCAAAGATACGGTTCACGGTCTGATCCAGGAAGTATCGGTCGTGGGAAATCAGAACGATGGTTCCGGTATAAGCCTTCAGATATTGTTCCAGCCATTTCAGCGTACCGATGTCCAGATGGTTCGTAGGTTCGTCCAGGAGGAGCAGATCCGGCTTCTGGAGAAGCAGGGCTGCCAGGGCCAGACGGGTACGTTCACCGCCGGACAGCAGACCCACCGGCTTGTCGTAATAATCCGGAGTAAAGGCCATGCTGTTTAAGATCCCGTGGATCTCGCTTTTGTAGCTGTAACCGCCGCGGCGATCGAATTCCGCAGTCATGTCATCGAAGCGGTGAAGCAGACGTTCGATCTCCGGGTTGACGGTATCGTCGTGATGACTGTGCTGCTCTTCGGTCAGACGAGCGATCTGGGCAGACAACTGTTCCATCTCCGCTTCCATGTCGATCAGAGGACGGAAGATGTTCAGCATTTCTTCGTAGACCGTTCCCTGGGCGTCGAAGTTGTCCTTCTGGCGCAGATATCCGATGGTGGTATCTGCGGCAACAAAGAAGTCGCCTTCATCGTGCTTCAACTGGCCGGTGAGAATGTTCAGCAGCGTGGATTTTCCTGCGCCGTTGACACCGACGATCCCGATGCGGTCGCCTTTATTGATGTGGAAGGAGATCCCGGTGAGGATGGGGGTAACTCCATACATCTTTGTCAAATTTGTAGCAGATAATATGATCATATTTGGATTCCTCCATAATATTAGCAAAATGAATCATACAGGGCGCATAACGCCATGCATACGTTATTATAGTAACATTTTTCTTCTTGCATATCCAGTACCAGAATAGTATAATTTAATGGACTGAAACTTTATTTTTGAAGGTTTTGTCAGGGCTTTTTTATTGCAGAAAAGGAAATGGGAACAAGTTTGCAACAGCTATATGTTGAAAAATATGTAAAAGATGAAAACAGCAATTGGCTGGTCCTCCTGCATGGCTTTGGCGGTGACACAAGGATGTGGAAGCGTCAGGTGGAAGCCTTTCGTGAAAAGAACAATCTGCTGATTCTGGATCTTCCTGGTCATGGAAAGTCCACAAAGGGGATCGCAGAACTGGGGATCAGGAAGTTCGAAGAACTTGCGGATATGATCGTGGACGTGTTGAAAGAACACAAGATCGAAAAGGCGACATTCGTCTGTGTTTCCCTGGGAACGCTGGTGTTTGCCGGAATCCTGAGCAAACATCCGGAAGTGGTCCAGGGGGCCGTGTTAAGCGGCGCGGTCCTGGGGATCCACGCATTTTGGCGAGGACTTCTTCAGGTTTGCAATAAGATCCGTGGATGCGTTCCTTATATGATTTTAATGAACATTCTGAGCGGGATTTTGCTTCCTCTTCGGGCCCATCAAAAGTCACGAAAGTTCTTTATGAAAAGTGGTAAGGCTTTGGGACGCAGAGAGTTCATGGCCTGGTTCAATCTTTTGGTGAACGATATCGATGCATTGAAAGATGTAAAGCGTTTGGGAGAACTGAAGGGAAATCTGCTGATCGTTATGGGGAAAGAGGACCATACGTTTATCCGCGGAGTCAAAGATAAAATCAGAAGTTTAAAGGGATGTAAGCTGAAGGTGCTGAAAAAGTGCGGTCACGTATGTAACATCCAGAAATGGCAGGAATTCAATCAGGTCGCATTAGACTTCATTGAGTCCATGTCTGAGCAGGGCGTTGAACGATTCAACAGTCTGGAAAAACAAAAACAACAACACATCAACAAAAAGTAGGGCGTATTTATGAAAGAAACTGGAAAGATTTCAAAGGCGGTCATCAAGCGACTGCCCAGATATCGAAGATACCTGGAAGATCTGATGAAGAAAGACGTAGATCGTATTTCTTCCAATGAACTGAGTAACCTGATCGGTTACACGGCTTCTCAGATCCGTCAGGACCTGAACAACTTCGGTGGTTTCGGTCAGCAGGGCTACGGATATAACGTGAAGGCACTGCATGCAGAAATCAGCAAGATCCTGGGTCTGGACAAAGATTATAAAATGATTATTGTGGGCTGTGGTAACTTGGGTCAGGCTCTGGCCAACTACACCCATTATTATAAAGCGGGCTTCATTGTCTGCGGGATGTTCGACATCAACCCCCGCCTGGTAGGCCTGTCCATCAACGACATCGAAGTCATGGATTACAGTGTCCTGGATGAGTATTTGGAACAGAACCAGATCGACATCGGTATCATCTGCACCAACAAGGGAAGCGCACAGGAAGTGGCTGACAAATTGGTTATGGGTAAGGTCAAGGGAATCTGGAACTTTGCTGCAGTGGATCTGGATGTCAGCGAAGAAGTGGCGCTGGAAAATGTTCATCTCAGCGACAGCTTACAGTCTCTGGCATACAACATCAACCACAAGGATGAGTAAACAATTGAAATTAAGGTAAAAAAATAACCGTTTCATCACTGAAACGGTTATTTATGTCCTATTTCATCTGGACCAGTGGGACCTGTAAATTAACCTTCACAGGGAGCGCCAACCGGGCAAGCGCCTGCGCAAGAACCGCAGTCGATGCACTTACCAGCGTCGATCACGTACTGACCGTCACCTTCAGCGATAGCGCCAACCGGACATTCAGCAGCGCAAGCTCCGCAGCTGATGCAAGTATCCTTAATTACATAAGCCATAGTGTTACCTCCTTAAATTATGGTGTTTTAAACAAGCAACATCATTATAGCATCATCCGTTTAAAATAACAAGAGAAATTGTGAAGAATGAAATTGCTTTCCAAAGTGGAGGAATACGGCGGAAGAAAGGGTGAATCAACGTATGGAGATTTACGGATTATCGGGAAAAAGCGGAACGGGAAAAAGTTATCAGGCAATCACGCTCTGCCGCGAGCGTGACTTCGATGCCATCATCGACGACGGCCTGTTTATTTGCGACAGCCGTGTGGTTGCCGGGAAATCGGCCAAGCGTCAGGCGACGAAGATCGGTGCGGTGAAAACGGCGCTGTTCAACGACGAAGAACATTGCCGACAGGTGGCCGACGCCATCGAGACCATGAATCCTGAAAAAATGCTGGTTTTAGGGACCTCCGTGGAAATGATCCAGAAGATTTGTAAACGTCTCGGTCTTCCGGAGCCGGAAAACATCATATATATTGAAGACATCACGACGGAAGAAGAACGGAAGATGGCTCATCACCAGCGTCACGATCTGGGCCGCCACATCATTCCTGTCCCTACCATGCAGGTAAAGCGGCAGTTCTCCGGGTATATGATGTATCCCATTCGCATGTTCCGCGGTTTTGGATCCAAGGCCAATGCGGATAAGCAGGACGGGGAAAAGACGGTGGTTCGTCCTACGTACAGCTACATCGGGGAATTCAGTATCGGGGACCAGGTCATCTGCGACATTGCGGAGCAGGTGGGCGAGGATACCGAAGGGGTTGCCGATGTGACCAAGGTCCACATCCAGAATAACGACGCCGATGAATTGACTCTGTGGGTCCAGGTGTACATGGAGTATGGTGTACCCTTGATCGAAACGGCCCGCAAGATGCAGGCTCACATTTTAAAGGAAACCGAACGAATGACTGCTTTCCATGTGAACGCGGTCCACGTGGAGGTCAAAGGACTGAAATAACTGGATTTATTATGGATTTTTAGTGAAGACTATTGACATCATCATCCAGTATGATATAGTAGAGAAGTGCTTAGCACTCGAATGTTAAGAGTGCTAATAACGGGCGACAAGCCCCTATCGAATGTAAATAATGATTTGTTTGAAAGGAGAACAAAGTATGAATATCAGACCGTTAGCTGACAGAGTTGTTCTGAAGAGAATGGAAGCAGAAGAAACCACCAAGGGCGGTATCGTCCTGACCAGCACCGCGAAGGAACAGCCTCAGGTGGCTGAAGTTCTGGCTGTAGGTCCTGGAACCGAAGAACACAAGATGGAAGTAGAAGTTGGCGATAAGGTTATTTTCGCGAAGTACGCTGGTACTGAAATCAAGCACGAAGGCGAAGAATATCTGATCATTTCCCAGAAGGACATTCTGGCAGTTGTAAAATAAAAGGAAAGAGGATTGAGAGACATGGCTAAGGAAATCAACTATGGCGAAGACGCCAGAAGAAAATTACAGGCCGGCGTAGATCAGCTGGCGAACACCGTTAAGATCACTCTGGGCCCCAAGGGCAGAAACGTGCTGATCGAAAAGAAGTTCGGTGCTCCGCTGATCACCAACGATGGTGTTACCATCGCTAAGGAAATCGAACTGGAAGATGCTTATGAAAACATGGGCGCACAGCTGGTAAAGGAAGTTGCTACCAAGACCAACGACGTAGCTGGTGACGGTACCACCACCGCAACCCTGCTTGCACAGAGCATCATCCGCGAAGGTTTCAAGAACGTAGCTGCAGGTGCGAACCCCATGGTATTGAAGAAGGGTATCCAGGGCGCAGTTGACGTGGCTGTGGAAGAAATCAAGAAGAACGCTGTAAAGGTGGAATCCAAGGAAGCCATCGCACAGGTTGCTTCCGTATCCGCTGCTGACGAAGAAATCGGTGCGCTGATCGCAGAAGCTATGGAAAAGGTAGGTAACGAAGGCGTTATCACCGTGGAAGAATCCAAGTCCATGGGTACCACTCTGGACGTTGTGGAAGGTATGCAGTTCGACAGAGGTTACGTTTCCGCTTACATGGTAACTGACACCGAAAAGATGGAAGCTGTTATGAACGATCCCTTCGTCCTGATCACCGACAAGAAGATCTCCAACATTCAGGACATCCTGCCCGTTCTGGAACAGATCGTTCAGATGGGTAAGAAGCTGCTGATCATCTGCGAAGATATGGAAGGCGAAGCTCTGTCCACCATCATCGTAAACAAGCTGCGCGGTACCTTCGATTGTGTTGTTGTTAAGGCTCCTGGCTTCGGCGACAGAAGAAAGGAAATGCTGAAGGACATTGCGATCCTGACCGGCGGTGTTGTGATCTCCGAAGAACTGGGCTACTCCCTGAAGGAAGCTACTGTTGACATGCTGGGTCGTGCAAACACCGTTAAGGTTTCCAAGGACGCTACCGTGATCGTTGATGGCTTCGGTGATGCAGAAGAAATCGCTGCTCGCGTACACCAGATCAAGGCTCAGATTGCAGAAACCACTTCTGACTTCGACAGAGAAAAGCTGCAGGAAAGACTGGCGAAGCTGGCTGGCGGTGTAGCTGTGGTTCAGGTTGGTGCTGCTACTGAAACCGAACTGAAGGAAAGAAAGCTGAGAATCGAAGACGCACTGAACGCTACCAGAGCTGCTGTGGAAGAAGGTATCGTACCTGGCGGCGGTACTGCGCTGATCAATGCTCTGCCCGCAGTTTCCAAGTACGTGAAGACCCTGTCCGGCGACATGAAGACCGGTGCTGCTATCATCGAAAGAGCACTGGAAGAACCGGTTCGTCAGATCGCTGAAAACGCTGGTCTGGAAGGTTCCGTCATCGTTGCTAAGGTGAAGTCCTCCAAGAAGGGCATCGGCTTCAACGCTGCTACCGAACAGTACGTTGACATGATCAAGGCTGGTATCGTTGACCCGGCTAAGGTTACCAGATCTGCTCTGCAGAACGCTGCATCCGCTTCCGCAATGCTGCTGACCACCGAAGGCTGCATCGTAGAAGCAAAGTCCGATGAACCGGCTATGCCCATGGGCGGCATGGGCGGCGGCATGGGTATGATGTAAGCCATACGCTGAATACGAAATAGAAAAGCTCCGAGAAATCGGAGCTTTTTTGAGGTAAGATTATGAACGAACAGGAATTACATAAAAAGAAAAATATGGCGCTGGTTCAGGTGGTTCTGTCATCGCTTCTGTTCAGTACCGGAGGACTCCTGATCAAGTCCGTTCCCTGGCCGTCACTGGCGATTTCCGGCGGACGCGGGATCATTGCTACCATAATGATGTTGATTTTTATCAAAAAGAAGGGGTGGAGGTTCCGGTTTGAGAAGAAAGCTTTTCTTCAGGCGTTTTTCATGGCAATCACCCTGACACTGTTCGTGGCCTCCAATAAGCTGACTACGGCGGCCAATGCCATCGTGATCCAGTATATGTCCCCCGTGTGGATCCTGATCATCAGTGCCCTGTTCCTGCACCAGAAGGTAAAAAAGGCGGACATCATTGTTGTTGTCGCTGCTTTCTTCGGCATGGCGTTGTTCTTCTTTGAACAACTCAGCGGGGAAG
>JAFOGM010000241.1 GCA_017386805.1 Bacillota bacterium | reverse complement strand
GGATTCAGACGGGCAGCGATCCCCACCACCAGATCTCCTTCCGGCTTACTGGGCCGGGGATCCGGACTGGCCGTGGAGAAATCGATCCCGTTATAGATCGTAAAGATGCTCTGGGGATCCTTTCCTCGTTCGATCAGGGTCAATTCCATGCGGTCTGCCACTGCCATATAGAAATCCATGCGCTTCAGTGCCAGTTCGTTGATGAGACCGTAGGTGTACTGTTTATGAGGCTGGCCCATGTAGTCCAGCTTGGGATCGGAGTGGACCGTGGTGATCACCGGGACGTCGCGGTACAGTTTCAGCAGCGCACCGTACATGTTTGCCTTGGCCCCGTGGCAATGGACCACGTCCGGGTGGAAGCTGTCGATGGCATCCTTCAGATTCCGGATGTCCTTTCGGGCGTTCCAGCCGTTCTGGGAAATGGTCACTGCCAGTCCCATGTCTCTGGCTTCGTCGGTCAATACGCCGCTGCGCAAGCTGAACACCAGAACATTGTTGGTGGTGGACAGCTGCTTCGCCAGCGATAATATATGAGTTTTACCGCCGCCGATGTCTCCACCGGCGACTAAAAGCATGATATTCATTCAAATTCCTCTACGTTAGTTCAAGTTGAAAATGATGCTGGCTACCTGCGCTCTGGTCAGAGGATCCAGGGGTTTCAGGTATCCATTGGAGCCGGAGATCACCTTCTGGGCAACCAGCGGCTTTACATAGGGCACTGCCCAGGCTGCTACGTCATCGCTGTCTGCAAAGTCCAGCTGCGCTTCCGCAAAGCCTCTGGCCTGGGTCTTCCCGATCACGACCATGGCTTCCTGACGGGTCACATTCTTCTGGGGATTGAAGTACAGCTTTCCGCCGTTGCTGCTTCCGCTCATGATCCCGCTTCCGTAGGCTGCCTTCGCAAAGGGAACGGCCCAGCCGGGGATCTTGGAGGCATCAGCAAAGTTCAGCTTCACGTGGCTGTAGTCCTCCAGGTCCAGTCCCAGCCACTTCACAACGATGACCGCAAATTCCATGCGGGAAATCTTTGCGTCCGGCTGGTACATCAGCAGCTCGCCCTGAGGCGTACCGCTGGCAATGTTCTGGTTGTACAGATACACGTCGAACAGGTTGGACCAGTGATCCACCGTATCCGCAAAAGGCGTACCATCGGCACTGACCGTGATGGCTCCCTCTGTAGGAATCTCCACAGCACCTTCTGTGGTTGTTTCGATCTGAAGGGCGTCAATGGTCACCGCACTGCGGGCCATGTTTCCGCTGACGTCAGTGACAGTCAGGGCTGCACGATGGGTCTTTCCATCGGCTACGTCCAATGTGGCTTTCACCACACCGTTATTGTAAGTGAAGCTGACCGGAGTTCCATCCAGTGTCAGTTTCATGTTGTTCTTTGTCATAGTGGTGTCCATATCATCGGACACAGATCCGGTCAGGACGCCATCTTCCACGGACAGGATCACTTCCGGAGCGGTTTCATCCTCATAGCGTCCGTAGGTGGCCATCAGGTGATCCACATAGAAGGTTCCGCTGAGCTTTCCGTTTCTTGTGAGATCCAGACTGATCAGTTCCGTTACACCTTCCGGAAGAACGATCTTCATGGGCTTCCAACCGGTAAAGTTCATAGTTCCTCCGCTGATGGTTTCGACACCGAAGTCACCGCCCACCGTCAGGGAGATTTCATTTCCGGAGTTATCTCCGTAGAGCCAGAAGCGGATGGCTCCCGGCGCCTTATCAAAGGTCTTACCCACAGGTGCAGTTAAAGTCAGAGCCGCATCGGTGGTGGTTTCAAACTGATAGGTCAATGCCGCAGAAGCATAGCCGTTGTGGACATAGGCCAGATCTTCGTTGGCGTAAGTCAGGAAATCACCGCTTTCCAGGATGAAGTCCTCACCCTCAAAGTCTTCCAGCTTTACCCCTTTTCCTACCACGTTGATGTGGATGGAAGTGGTGGTATCGCCGGCAGTCACAGTGATCACGCCGCTGCTGTCTGCGTTGGCATAGGAAGTGAAGACCCCGTTTTCATCGATGGTACCGATGTTTCCGGTCACTTCCCAGGTATAACAATCGTCCTGAGAGACGATGGTTCTTCTCTTATAAATTGCACTGGCGTCGAAGTCGAAGGAATCTCCCGCAGCAATGGCCAGGGTGTCTCCCAGCACTGCACCAGAATGGTTTTTCAGCTGAATGGAGGTAGGACTTTCCACTACGGTCACTTCCGCAGTACCAGAGGCTCTTCCGCCGCTGACTTCCACCAGACCGGTCCGTTCATGATTTCCTGCAGTGAATACCGCTTCGCCGTCACCGTCCGCACCAAAACTTCCCAAAGAGCGGCTGTCAACAGAGAACCACAGGCTTTCCGGCACTTCCGCTGCATAGTACGCGTTATCGGTGGCCTTCACGGTGAATTCCTGCTTCGCCCCCGCCAGCATGGTCACACTGTAAGGATACAGGTGCAGGTTTTCTGCTCTTCCATTTCCGGTCTGATCTGTCACCAGCATGATATAGTTCGCACAAGCTCTGGCAGAACCGCCGCTGGGCTGGTTCACCTGAGAAGTGTTCACATCGCCGGGATACAGGGCACGCATCACCGTGGAACCGCCGCCGTCCATGTTGATTGCCTCAACGCAGCCCAGTTCCAGTAAGCGGCCTGCAAGTTCTCTGGGATAGGTCCCGCGGCTGTAGCCGTTCTGACGGCCATCCACGGTGTAGAAGATCACAGAGCCATCCTCTTTGATCCCGATGGCCGTTCTGGGCGCACGGGTCTTTTCGGAAGTGGGAGCTACATTTTCGCCGTCCTTCAGCAGCATGTCGCCGCCGCCCACAGCGTAGACCACATCCTCCCAGGCTTCATCGGCTTCGAACGTGATTTCCACTTCCTGACCCACCTGCAGTTCCTGAAGCTTCGCCAGGGCTGTGGGATATGCGGTATCCATGGCCATGGAGAGGACCACTTCGCCCTCCACCAGTGCAGCCGCTTCCGCAGATTCTCCCACGGAAAGGACAGTTCCGGTCATGGTACCGTTGATTCTGGGTTCCCCATACGTCACCTGCAGAACCACATTGTAAGAAGGCATGGCAGCCTTATTGGTATCGTGGAAATCGTCCGTGTAAAGAACGATCCCGGAATTGGCCGACAACGTCTTGTTCAGGTGCACGCCAAAGGTGGTTTCTTCCCCCCAGAAATCATCAAAGTGCACTTTTGTCTGTAAGCCGGAACGGCCCAGGATGACCGTACCGTCTTCGTAAAAACCTACGGAATTGTAATTGGCCACGGTGCTTTCCGAGCTGCGGATGATCCCGTCTTTGATGACCAGACCCACGGCTACGCCGTTATCCACGATGAAAAAGTCGCCGTTGATCCCGGCAACCACGTTGAGCCCGGCCTCCTGGGCATAGCCGATAACGGTTCGGAAACCGGCTGCTCCATAGATATCGTTTCCGTAAGCGATGATAGGAGTTACGTCACCATTTGGTTCATATGTAACGTAATTCTCCACGATTTCGTCGTTCAAATAGGTGCTGAACCAGCTTTCCTTGGTCAGGCGGATGGTGTCCGTCATCTCCAGATTCTTCTGCTCCAGCTGGGT
>JAFOGM010000240.1 GCA_017386805.1 Bacillota bacterium | reverse complement strand
CTGGAAAACATCGACGACCTGATCGACGACGTGGCGAATGCACTGGCGCAGATTTAATCATCATCTGAAACAAAAAAGCAAAATCCCGAACCCACTATGTGAGTTCGGGATTTTTTCATTAGAGAAAAGCTTGAGCTTATCTGCAATATTATTTCACCGGTACGTTCATGATGGTATCCAGTAAGGTTCCATCACGATACAGTACGTTAGCAACAACCTTGTCGCCCAGAACCGGCTTCTTGGGAGTACCGTTCAGCTGTTCTGCCATAGCCTTCAGATCGTTGATATCGTATACCGGGAGACCTGCTTCCTTGAAGCGTTCGGACAGTTCCGGACGCAGCGGGTTAACAGCGATACCTCTCTGGGTTACCAGAACGTCTACGGTGCTGCCCGGAGTGGACTTGCACAGAACCTTGTCTACTACGATGGGCAGACGCGCTCTGGACAGAGGAGCTACGATCATGGACATCTTTGCGCCAGCAGCGGTGTCGCTGTGACCGCCGGAACCGCCCATGATGTAACCGTTGGAGTCGGTATGTACGTTAACGTTGAAGTCGGTGTCGATTTCGGTTGCACCCAGGATTACAACGTCCAGGCTGTCAACCGCACTGCTCTTTGCAGTGGGGCTCGCATAGTGAGCCGCAGTGACTTCCATGTGGTTGGGGTTTTCTCTGATGGAGCGAACCGCATCCAGGTCGAAGCACTGTACGTCGTACAGAGCCTTGAAGCAGCCGCTGTTCAGCATGTCAACCATGTAAGCGGTGATACCGCCCAGGCCGTAGCTGCCCTTGATGTTCTTGCGGATCATGATGTCCTTCAGATACTTTGCAGCTGCCAGGGATGCACCGCCGGCACCAGTCTGGAAGGCGAAACCGTCCTTCAGCAGGCCGGAAGCGTCGATTGCACGTGCAGCATAGTCAGCGATTACCAGACCAACCGGGTCCTTGGTGATCTTGGTGGTACCGGATACGATACCGGAAGGTTCACCGATCTTGTCTACAGCTACAACGTAGTCGATATAGTTTTCCGCGATGGAGTAGTCGATCAGCGGATATTCCACCAGGTTGTCGGTGATGACGATGGACTTCTTCGCATACATAGCGTCTGCGAATGCATAGCCCAGAGAACCGCAGGCAGACTTACCGATCTTACCGGTGCAGTTACCCATGCAGTCAGCGGTGGGCGCAGCGATGAAAGCCACGTCGATGGGGGAAGCGCCGCGAATGATGTCGCTGGGACGTCCGCCGTGGGTACGGAAGGTTACGGGCTTGTTCATGATGCCTTCAGAAACAGCACGACCTACCACACCGCCCATATAGTCAGTTTCGATGCCGGTGATCACACCGTCACGAATGTATTCAATGAAGGGACCGTGAGTATCGAATACGGAGCTGATATTCACGTTCATGTCCTTGATTCCCAGCTCACAGATGGCATCCATAACCATAACAGCAACCATGTCGCCGTTTCTCAGGTGATGGTGGAAGGAAATGGTCATTCCGTCCTTTAAGCCGGCCAGCTGAATGGCCTCTTTGATGCTTTTAACCAGCTTGCTCATACTAGCGACCTCCCTTGATAGCTTCTGCCATTTCCAGAACCTGACGCGCACGGTTTACGATCGGTGCGTCGATCATCTTTCCACGCAGAGATACAACGCCCTTACCTTCGGCCTTCGCCTTTTCGATGGTGTCCATAACGTCCTTTGCGTACTGGATTTCCGCTTCGGTGGGGCTGAACACTTCGTTGATGGCAGCAACGTGTCTCGGAGAGATGGAAGCCTTACCGGAGAAGCCCAGGCTCTTAGCCAGCTTGGTATCTTCGATCAGACCTTCGATGTCTTCCACGTCGGTCCAGGGAGTATCCATAACGTCTACGCCGGCAGCTCTTGCAGCCACAACCATTCTGGAACGAGCGTAGAAGATTTCGTTACCGGGCTTGGTTCTCACGCAGCGCATGTCTGCGGTAAAGTCTTCGCCGCCCAGGAAGATGCAGGTAACACGGGGATCTGCGGAAGCGATTTCGAATGCGCGTTCCACACCTAAAGCGGTTTCGATCAGCGGGATCAGCTTGATCTTACCAACTTCCAGGCCCAGTTCGGTTTCCAGCTTGGTGATGTATTCAGCAATGATCTGGATGTCCTTCGCACCGCTTACCTTGGTGGGCATGATCATGTCCGGTTCCACGGGAACGATGGTGTCCAGGTCCTTTTCCCAATAGGGGCTGTCGATGGGGTTCATACGAACGATGACTTCCTTGGTGTAACCCAGGGACTGGATCGCATTTCTCACCAGGATTCTTGCGGAGTCCTTTTCGGTGGGAGCTACGGCGTCTTCTAAGTCTAAAATAACGCTGTCAGAACCTAAGATGTTAGCGTTCAGCAGCATGTTGGGGCTGTTGCCCGGAAGAAAAAGCATACTTCTGCGCATGGTTATTTCTCTCCTTTCGCACGACAAACTGCTGTTTCCACTCTGGCGCGGATGGTGCAATCCACTGCGCCGCGGTCGCTGACTCTGATTGCTGCGTCTTCAACGCCCAGCTCGCTCAGAGTTTCGCGGATCACTCTTTCGATGTCTTCGCCGAACTGAGCGAAAACAACAGAGGTAATGTCCAGCTCCAGACCGCTACCGGCTTCTGCCGGAGCGATTTCTACGTAGATATCACTGGATTCCAGTGTACCTGCGCAAGCTCTCTGCATAATCATAGGTGTTCCTCTTTTCTTTTCTAAACAAATCACTTCACCACAAGATGAAGCATAATCGTAATGGCCAATAAATCTGCACAACCGCCGGGGCTGAGATTTCGTTCGATGCATTCACGATCCAATTCGCGAATCGCATCCATATCACCAGGATCGTCGGAAAGCAATTCCTCTGCCCGGGTTCTCACGAACTCCAGACCTTCCAGCCCGCCGCGATATACCAGATTGGAATCGTCGGTCTTCGCCAGAAGATGGATCAGCGTTTCCACACAGGCTTCGTTCATTTCCCCGACACGGTCCAGCGCCTCTCTCAGCACCGGAAGTCCCAAAGTAAAGGCCGTTTCAAAGCCGCTGAGTGCTTCGCCCTTCACGCCGGAAATACCGGTTTCGCGCCGCACCACTTCTCCGTGGGTTTCTCCCCCAACGTCATCCAACAGCAACGCTTTGGCAATCGCCGCGCACTGCGTGCGCAGCTCTTCCCCGTCGAAGCGGATCGCTCCGTCGAAGTTATCTTCGTCCAGCGCATATTTTTGCGCCAGTAAGATGCCACAGGCCGCACATAAGATTCCCAGCGAAAAGACAAGCCCCTTGTGGGTATTGACTCCGCCGGTGGCTTCGAACATGGCGGTTTCACCGGCCAGACCGATCTGGCGCAGCTCGTCCGCCGAGACAATACCGGTAAGGCCCAGATCTGCACACTGTACAAAACAGGGCCGCAGAGCCAGAGCACTTCTCAGGAACATGAAGTGGTTCATGTCCGTATGGGCGCCGTTGTTGTCCCGGTCCACCAGGCCCGGCTTGGGAGTGGTGTCCACCTCACAGATCAAAGCACGAACGGCCAGGTCTGCAATTTTATAGCCATCATAAGAAAAAGACGCGGAAGGAATTCCTTCCTCCCTCCGCGTCTCAAAGTCTTTATTTATTTTGCCTGCATGCATGCCAGAAT
>JAFOGM010000239.1 GCA_017386805.1 Bacillota bacterium | reverse complement strand
GGAAATATAAAGGAGGAAAATCATGTTAGATCGTTTGTATTTCAATGGAATCGTCAGAACGATGGATGAGGAAAACCCCATTGCACAGGCACTGGGAGTCCTGGATGGAAAAATCGTTTTCGTAGGCAGTGATGACGAAGCGAAGATGCTGGAGGCTGCAGAAAAAATCGATCTGGACGGAAAGCTGATGCTGCCTGGATTCAATGAAGGCCATATGCATTTAGGAACCTATTCCTTCGCCAATATGAATGTAAAGCTGTTCGAAACCAAGAGCGTGGAAGAATGTCTGGAACGAATGAAGGCCCGCTTAGAAGAAACACCGGATATGAAGTGGATGTATGCCCGCGGATTCAATGATCAGAGTTTCGAAGTGGAAAAGCGATATCCCACCCGCGAGGAACTGGACAGCGTGTCCGATCAGATTCCCATCATGGCAGTCCGCGCCTGCGGTCACGCGGCGGTGGTGAACTCTGTGGCCATGGATAAGATCGTAAAGCTTCCGGAAGCGGAAGAAATGTTGGGCAACCGCATCCATCCCGAAACCGGGGAAGTGGACGAAGCGGCAGTAAAACTGTTCTATAAAGTTATGGATGAGCTGACCGTGGAAGATGCGGAAAAGTTCCTGAGCTTCGGTATGAAGAAACTGGCGGAATGCGGGATCACCTCCTGCCAGACCGACGACCTGAAGGGGATCCCAGCGGCGCAGTGGAGAACTGTGATCCAGGCGTATAAGAATCTGGAAGCCCGCGGTGAAATGCCGGTCAGAATCTACGAACAGTGTCTGTTCCTCCACTATCCGGAATTCGAAGAATTTGTGGCGGAAGGATATCGCACCGGTCAGGGTGACACCTTCAAGATCGGACCGTTAAAGCTGTTATTGGATGGTTCTCTGGGAGCAAGAACTGCTGCGTTGACTAAGCCCTACATCGGAACGGAAGATAACTACGGTCTGTTGGTTATCAGCCAGGAAGAGATGAATCAGTTTGCGACTCTGGCGCAGAAGGAAAACATTCAGATCGCTGTTCACTGCATCGGTGACAGAGCGATGGAAGTGACTCTGGAAGCCTTTGAAACCGCCAATGCCGCATACCCGGGCACCGATCGCCGTCACGGCATCGTTCATGCGCAGCTGACCACAAAGGCGATCCTGGAACGCATGGCCAGAGATGAGGCAATCGCTTACATCCAGCCGGTCTTCGTCCCCACCGACATGGATGTGACCGAAGCGAGAGTAGGCTATGACTGGATGCAGGAAACCTACGCGTGGAAGACCATGAACGAGTTGGGGATCCTGACCGTGGGAGGCTCTGATGCTCCTGTAGAAAGCTTCGACGTGATGGACAATCTGTATTTTGCTGTGACTCGTCAGAAACTGAATGGGTTCCCGGAAGGCGGCTGGTTGCCCCACGAAAAGGTCAGCATTTATGAGGCTGTGGAAATGTTCACTACCCATGGGGCAAAGTCTATGTTTATGGAAGATTGCCTCGGTCAGCTGAAGGAGGGCTTTGAGGCGGATATGGTCATCGTTGCAGAGGATATCTTTGAAATCCCGGCAGAACGGATCAAGGAGGTTCCTATCTGTGAAACCATCATGGGAGGTAATACTACATATAAAAAAGTTTTATAACGCAGACAAGAATCCACGGTTTTCAAATGACTGAAAATTCGTTATACTATAAATATCTATGGCCCCAGGCCATGTGAGAGTGAATTTTAAAGGAGGAACCAACATATGCTGGATCGTATTTTATTTAATGGCGTTG
>JAFOGM010000238.1 GCA_017386805.1 Bacillota bacterium | reverse complement strand
TACCATGGGGACTGTGGCGCTGATGATCGAATCGAAGATGCCGAATCTGATGGCGGATGTTCTTTTGGATCGCGTTCCCAATGTAAAGTGGGCCATCGTGGCGCTGGCGCTGTTTGCCGGTGTTGTAAGTGCCTTCATCGATAATGTGGCGACAGTTTTGATGATCGCACCCATCGGGTTGGCCATTGCAAAGAAGCTGAACATCAGCCCTGTTCCTATGATTATTGCCATCGCTGTTTCTTCCAACCTGCAGGGTGCGGCTACCCTGGTGGGCGACACCACGGCCATCATGCTGGGTGGTTATGCAGGGATGAATTTCCTGGATTTCTTCTTCTATCAGGGGAAGCCGGGGATGTTCTTCGCTGTGGAAATCGGTGCAGTGTTGTCCTGCGGAATTTTATTGTATTTATTCCGTAAGGAGTCGGCACCGGTGGACAAAAATGTCCATACCAAGGTGACCAATTATGTTCCTACGATTTTACTGGCAGGAACTGTGGCTGCACTGATCATTGCTTCACTCATTCCCAATACACCGGATATCATCAATGGAATCATCTGTACAGTAATCATGCTGATCGGTGCAATCTACAATGTATTCTATAAAAAAGATGCCAAGGCATTTCTGGAACCGGTGAGAGAAATCGACTTTGAAACTATTTTGCTTCTGTTCGGCCTGTTCGTTGTCATCGGTGGAATTACGGAAATGGGCGTTGTGGATGCCATCGCTGGTATCTTCACAAAGCTGGGCAGCGGAAACCTGTTCATCATTTACACTCTGATCGTTTGGATGAGCGTCGTATTCTCGGCCTTCATCGATAACATCCCTTACGTTGCTACCATGTTACCGGTGGCGCAGGGAATTGCGGCTTCCATGGGTGTGGATCCCACAGTTCTTTATTTTGGCCTTTTGAGCGGTGCAACTCTGGGCGGAAACTTAACTCCCATCGGTGCTTCGGCCAATATCACCGGGATCGGTATCCTGAGAAAGAACGGTTGGGAAGTGAAGAATTCCGACTTCCTGCGAATCGGGATCCCCTTTACCATGGCGGCAATCATTCCGGCGTACATTTACATTTGGCTGTTATTTGCATAACATGTGCAATTCAGGAACAGCGAGCTTTGGCTCGCTGTTTTTCTTTTTTGAAACCGGAAAGGAAAGAAATTTGTGATATAATAAAACAATGATATGTGGTCATTTGGGCCGCAAGGAGGAATGAACATGAAGAAATCCGCATTGATTGATTTGTATACAAAAGAGGGAAAGGAACTGCTTCGCTGCAGGGAAGAAAACCCGGAGCATCAGCCCTGGACAACCTATCCCAGACCTAAGATGAAACGCGACAATTGGCTGAATTTGAACGGAACCTGGGACTTTCAGGTGTCTGCGGAAGGAACTCGTCCGCAGCAGTTTGAAGAAACCATTCTTGTACCGTTTCCGCCGCAGTCCCTGCTATCCGGGATCCATCGGGAAATTCCGGAGGAACAGTACTTGTTTTATCGCCGGACGTTCCGTTTGGAAGAAAGCCATGAACATCATCGTGTGATCCTTCACCTGGGCGCTGTAGACCAGATGGCTACAGTATGGGTGGATGATACGATGGTCGGTGAGCACATCGGCGGATACGATCATTTTTCTTTTGATATTACAGAAGCTCTGGCGCAAAAGGAAGAACACGAACTGGTGATTCGTGCTCTGGATCAGCTCAGCAATTACATTCTTCCCTACGGGAAACAAACCAATAAGAGAGGCGGAATGTGGTATACCCCGGTTTCTGGAATCTGGCAGACTGTCTGGCTGGAAGTGGTTCCTGAGCAATATATTCGCGACCTGACCGTTACCAACGGCAGCGATTGGGTGGAGATTTCCGCAGATATCATCGATGCGGCGGCAACCGGCGAAGCCGGCCATCTGTCCGGAAATGTGACAGTTCATGCGCCGGAAGGGGAGATTGCCGCAGAGCTGGTGGATGGTTGTGTGCGCGTGGCGTTAAAAGAACCGCGGCTGTGGTCGCCGGAAGATCCTTACTTGTATTCCTTCACGGTGGAGACTGGCGAGGATCTGGTGGAATCTTACTTTGCGCTGCGGACGCTGGAAACGAAAGTAGTGGGTGGAACTCCGAGATTATGCCTCAATGGGAAACCATATTTCTTCCATGGAATTCTGGATCAGGGATACTGGAGCGATGGACTTTTGACTCCGGCGGATCCGGCATGTTTCTGCGGGGATATTCTGGCCATGAAGGAACTGGGCTTCAATATGCTTCGAAAGCACATCAAGGTGGAACCGGAACTGTTCTACTACGAATGTGATCGTTTGGGAATGATCGTAGCGCAGGACATGGTCAACAATGGAGATTATAATTTTATTCGCGATACGGCCCTGCCAACGGTGGGAATGAAGACAAGGGATGACAGAAAGCTTCATAAGGATCCCCAGATAAGAAAGGCCTTCCTGACAGGAATGGAGGCTACGGTGGCGCAGCTGAAGAATCACCCCTGCATTTGTTACTGGACGATTTTCAACGAAGGATGGGGACAGTTCAACAGTGGGGAAGTGTATCGGAAGATGAAGGCTCTGGATGATACCAGATTCATTGACAGTACGTCCGGTTGGTTCACCTGTGAAACCAGCGAGAGTGATGTGATCAGCGAACATGTATACTTCAAACCGGTTCGCGTGGATAAATCTACTGGTTTTGATAAATCAAAGGGGACGATCGTTGGAACAAAGCCTTTGGTTCTGTCGGAATTCGGTGGGTATTGCCTTCCGGTGGAAAATCACATATTCAATCCGGACAAGGCCTATGGATATAAGAATTTCAAAACCCAGGAGGAATACGAAAAGGCATTGATCGCACTGTACGAAGAGCAGATCGTTCCTGCAGTGAAACAAGGTCTCTGCGGTGCGGTATACACCCAGGTATCCGATGTGGAAGACGAAATCAATGGGCTTCTGACCTATGATCGAAAAACCTGTAAGGTCGGCGCGGATGAAATGAGGACTATGGCTGAAAAGCTGAAATTGTAAAGGGAAATAAGAAAAGGGGAGAAAATGAGTAAGAAAACTTGGGAAGAACTGGAGAGCAAAGCAAAAGAACTGAATTATTCCGCTGAAGATGTGGCGAAGCTGTACCTGGAGTATGCAAGGTTATCGAAGAGGTACGGAGCTGCCATTCGGGAAGTACAGACGAAGCTTCAGATCCTGGATGAGGATTTTGAAATGCGTCACGATCACGACCCCATCCATCACATGGAGTCCAGAGTGAAATCCATGGAGAGCATTTTAGGGAAAATGGATCGGAAGGGATTTGAGTTATCGCTGGAGTCGATCATAGAAAATCTGACGGACATTGCCGGCGTTCGTGTCATTTGTCACTACGTCGACGACATTTATGAAGTAGCAAACCTTCTGAAAAGTCATGCCGATGTGGAAGTAATCAAGGAGACCGACTATATCAAAAATCCGAAACCCAATGGATATCGAAGCCTTCATCTGGTAGTGAAGATTCCTGTGTACTTCGCGGAGGGAATGGTGAAGATGCCGGTGGAAATCCAGATCCGTACCATGGCTATGAATTTTTGGGCCAGTCTGGAACATAAACTGCGCTATAAATCCGATGGAGAGATCCCGAAATTCATTGCGGATGAATTAAAGGAGTGTTCGGAGACCATTGCTGAAACCGATTTGAAAATGCAGAGGATCCATAGTTTTCTGCAGGATATCGACCAGAATGTTACGCTGAAATAAAAAGTACATAAGAGTTCATATTCAGGGAATACTGACTCCGAAAGGAGTGTGCAGAAAATGAGCGAAACAATCAATAAGCACGTAGTATGCTACGAATGTGAAATTTGCGGAAATATTATGGTGAAGCTGGTGGATGGAGGGGTAACGCCCAGCTGCTGCGGAACTGAAATGCAGAAGATGAAGGCAAAGAGCGGAGATTCCGGAAAGGAAAAACACACGCCCATCGTGTTAGTCAATGAAAATCGTGTCACTGTCAGCGTGGGAGAGGTATCTCATCCCATGGAAAAGGATCACTTCATTGGGTTTGCAATTCTGGAAACTGGCCGGGGGTTTGAGGTAAAAGAACTGAAAACCAACGGGTATCCGGTGGCTCAGTTCCTTCTGAATGAAGATGAAACTGCGGGAGAGGTCTATGCCTGGTGCAACCAGCACGGCTTGTGGAAAGCGGATCGCAAGAAGATGGAGCGCGGAAGCGAAGCGTAAGGCGCAGGATTTTGTGACAATGGCGCGGGGAAACCCGCGCTTTTTCATTGCGGGGAATATTGTAAGAATATTCAGATTTGTGGTATACTATAGATAAATGCATGGAACCGGCATTGGGACCGGAATGGATAGTTGAGATAGGGGGGATTGTTTATGAAAATCAAGTTTTGCGGAGCTGCGACATCGGTTACGGGTTCTTGTCATTTGATTTCCACGGAGAAGCATAAGGTGCTTCTGGACTGTGGTCAGTTTCAGGGGAACAAAGCGTTGGAGGCTATGAATTGGGC
>JAFOGM010000237.1 GCA_017386805.1 Bacillota bacterium | reverse complement strand
GCCTTCCAGAACCATGGGAACGTCATCGATGACGCTGGCTGCGGTCCAGTTCTTGCTTTCGATCGCCGGGCCGTAAACGCCGATGGGCTTGAAGGAAGAACCGGGCTGACGGGTACCGGTTGCTCGGTTGTACAGGAGCTTGCCGGTGGTGGAGCGTCCGCCAACCATAGCCTTGATCTGACCGGTGTGATAATCGAAGATCACGATGGCCGACTGGGGCTGTAATACTTCCTGCTTCAGGGAGTAGTAGCTGGAAGAGATGGTCAGAGTATCGCCGTTCTTTACGATCACATTGGGATGATCGTTAAAGAACTGAGCGCTGATGACTAAGTTTCCGTTGTCATCCTTCTTCTTATAATCTGCACCGATGGAGACAACGCCTCCGGCGATGCTGTAGAACTGACCGTCCTTTTCGTTATATAAGTTCTTGAATTCTACACTGACATCGGTCTTGTTCTGAACCTTTGTGTTGTAGAAGTTCATGCGCTTTCCTTTGAATACAGTCAGACTTCCGTCGGAATTCCACTGGTATTCACTGGGGGACAGATTGAAATCGCCCTCACTGTCGAAGTAAGTCGCTTTTTTATAGAGGAGCACGTTGCCATTGGCATTGAGGATGTTACCGTTCTTATCCTTGTTCAGACTGGATTTTCTTACCTCAGGGAAGTTGGAAGACTTGGTGTAGATGCTTTCGGTCTTCTTCTGCATGTTCACATCCAGAGTACTGTAGATTCTCAGACCCTTGGTGTAGAGCATTTCTCTGGCTTCGGAATTGGACATGTTGTATTCAGACATCAAATCTTTTACAACCTGGCTTACGGTATAGTCAGCGAAGTAAGAGGAGATGTTCTGTGCAGACACGTTGGTGGTTCCAGGATTCATGGATTCACGCATGTCATAGGTCATTGCAGCTTCATACTCTTCATCGGTGATCTTTCCCTGTTCGTGCATGAAGTAGAGAACCAGTTCCTGACGATCCTTGAAGGTATCGTTGTACCAGATGGTCCAGGTTTCCGTACGGGATACGATATCCAGTGCATCCGGATCTTCGATGTTTTCGTTGGAGTCACCCTTTAAGAGCGCAAACTTTGTGGGGCTCTTGGGAATGGTAGCTAAGGCTGCACATTCCGGAAGAGTCAGTTCGGAAACATCCTTGGAGAAGTAAGCCTGAGCAGCAGCCTGAACGCCGTGAGCACCGTAACCTAAGTTGATGGTATTCAGGTAAGCTTCCAGGATCTGTTCCTTAGTCATTTCCCGTTCCAGCTGTACCGCATACCAGGCTTCCTGGATCTTACGGGTCATTTCTCTGTCTCCGGAGAGGTAAAGGTTTCTTGCTAACTGCTGAGTCAGGGTAGAGGTACCGCTGATGGGATCACCAGTTACGATTTTTTCCCAGATAGCACCCATGATACGGATGAAGTTGAAGCCGTTGTGTTCCCAGAAGGTCTTATCTTCGATGGCAACGAAGGCGTCCACAAGATCCTGGGGCATATCGTTGAAGGAAATATTGGTTCGGATCTCGGAGGAACCGGGCTTTGTAATGTTTTCCAGAACAACGCCGTTGCTGTCATATAAAACAGAGTTTTCCGAGAGCAGACTGTAGATGTCGCTGGTATCGATGGCGGGGGTGTCTTTGATGATGCTGAGAACGTAAGCTCCCACAGCAGCACAGCCCAGCATACCTAAAATCAGGACAAACAGGATCAGTCGCTTGAAATTCAGTTTGTACTTTTTCTTCTTTTTCTTTTTGTCAGAACGTGCCATGTTATCTCCCGAAGAATGTTCTTCTTTCTGTTGATCTTTGAATCGCTCACTTCGTTTTGTTTTTTTGGAACGACCAGCCAGAAGTCCGCCGGACTGCTTGGAACGAAGACGTTCCATGCGGTTGGATTTCACCGGAGCAGGGGATTCTTCCGCAGGCTGTTCCACAGCGGGAGGATCCAGAGGTCCGGTACCGTACTTCTTTTCGAAGCGGTTGGTGATCTGATCGAAGCTGTCTTCTACTTTTTCCGGTCTATGAAATTGTTGTAAGAAATCATCGATTTCCGGATTGTTATCTTTGAAATCGTCTCTCAAAAAAGTTGCCCTCCTTTGATAGCTTGTGTTGGCAGACTTATCCACCATACACCATATTTGACTATTATAACACAAGTTCTCCAGATTTGACAGGAAAACAACGGAAAAAGTTCCCTGATTCCAAAAAATTCAAAGGAATACAAAAATCGAGATGCACCAAGCGGAATTGACATTTATTTACAACTATGATATCCTAAAAAATGGGAATTGAGAACAATTACAGGGGGATGATCATGCGGCGACCATTGGTACTATTGTTTTTCGGCTTTTCTTCTGGCTGCATTCTGGTCTGGTATGGGCAGGAGCAGCTAAGAGGACTTTTTTTATTGACGTTTCTTATTTCGATCACATTTCTTTTTTTGATTCGTTGGCTGGAACGGGACATGCTGTTGGCTGCTGCACTTTCTTTGGCAGCCCTTTTGGCTGGCATGGTGTCCATGAAAACAGAACTTTCAAGAACAGAACCTCTTTTGAATCATTTGAATCAGGCTATGACTGTGACCGGAGTGGTCATCCGGGAAAAAGAATCGGAATTCGGAAAAAGTCTTTTAGTTCGTCCACAGAGCGGATTGTCCCGACGGAGGCTTTGGGTTTATGTAAGTTCTTCCGGAGAGAGTCCGGAGGAACCATGGGCCGGTTGGAATATCCAAATGACTGGGACGGTGGAGAAACCTGGCTTTCCCAGGAATCCCGGCAGTTTTGATCAGCGGACATATTTGAGAACGCTGGGAGTTCAAGCTGTGATCGATACAAAGGAAGAAGAGGTACGTATTCTGGAACGATCGACCGATCTCTCAGCGAAATTTCGTCATCTGTTAGAACAGCGATGGAACCCGGTCATGGGAGAAAAGAATTGCGGAGGTTTGATGGGGTTCCTATTTGGGACTTCAGATTCCATGGAAGAGGTTACTCTGGAGGCCTTCCAAAAAATCGGTTTGGGCCATTTATTGGCGGTATCAGGCCTTCACGTAGGTTTGGTGTATGGAGCCGTTCAAAAGTTATTGGGTTCACGGGGAAGAACGGTATACGCACAGATAGTATGCTGCTTTGCAGCGGTATTTTATGCAGGTTTGGCAGGATTCAGTGCTTCGGCAAGCCGCGCCGCACTGATGATCGTGATCCACAGCGTGGGTCAGATGCTCTTTCGGCCTTACGATATGGTCACAGCGGCGGCGATTGCCGGTATGGTCATTTTGATGCGTCAACCCTGTCAGATCATGAGCAGCGGATTTCAGTTATCCATGCTGGCTGCCTTCGGGATCTCCTGCGTTCTTCCGCGATTGAGCTATGCTGCGGAACAGTGGGCGGACCGGAAGCGCAGCCAGAAGCTGCGGTGGGCAGCGGATCATGTGGTACCGCTGATATCGATCCAGTTGGTCATGGGGCCCATCTGCGCCAGACGGTTTCAATGTGTATCCTTGTGGAGCCTGGGATTGAATCCTCTGTGTATCGCAGGGGCAGGGCTTTTGATCCCCATGGCCTTGGGATTGGCTTGTATCACTGTACTTTTGGAAGCCCTGGCCTCTCTTGGGGGCGATTGGATATTCCGACCGCTGTTTCTCCTTCTGGCGAAGTTTACAGGTTCCCTTATGGCTGGAATGATGAATCTGGGAGAACTGGCGGCGAATCTTCCCGGAACATTCCATACAGGAGGCTTTCCACCGGGACTATTGATTTTGTACTATTTGATTTTATTCACCTGGTCGTCGGAGACTTTTTATCTGCTTTTACGGAAGGGGAAGAAACTGCTGATCGTCAGTTGGATCACAGCAGGGATCTGTGCGGCTCATATCTTTCCCTGGTGGACGGGAACAGCGACAGCACCGCTGCTATGGTCCTATGAGGACTACCCAGTGGTTTTCGTGGATGTGGGACAAGGGGATTGTATCCATTTGCAGACACCCCGGGGAAAGAACATCCTTATCGATGGCGGCGGAAGTTCCAGAAAACTTGTGGGGAAGGATACGCTTCTTCCGTATCTGTTGTATCGGGGAGTAGACAAAATCGATTTGGCATTAGCGACCCACCTTCATCAGGATCATTTTCAGGGTTTAACGGAACTATCCCAGGAGATGAAGATCCAGCAGCTGGGGATCTATGAAGCCAACCGATATCGGGAAGATACCGTTCTGGATGG
>JAFOGM010000236.1 GCA_017386805.1 Bacillota bacterium | reverse complement strand
GGTGCAGAACTGACTTTGACTGCTCTGGAAGCTAACATCGGTTCCTTCGCTAGAATGGCTATCGCTATCTCCATCTTCTTCTTCGCTATGACCACTGGTACTGGCTGGTTCGTATACTACAGAACTATCCTGGTTCACGCATTCGAAGGCGAATTCAGAGAAAAGATCCTGTTCGTTCAGAAGCTGATCAACCCGTTCATGGGTCTGATCATCACCTGCATCACCGTATTCGGTGGCGGTACTCCTGCTGAACTGTGGGTAATGGCTGACTTCTCTTCCGCTCTGCCGACCTTCGTAAATGTATTCGTTCTGCTGATCCTGTCTGGCAAGTTCTTCGATCTGATCAAGGACTACAAGGCTCGTTACATGGGCGTAGGCCAGGTAGACCCGAACTTCAAGGTATTCTACGAAAAGTAAGAGTGAGAGAACCTCAATTACTTAGTAATTAACATTCCATGCAATTTATAAAAAAGAACGGCTGCAGATCAACTGTGGCCGTTCTTTTTTTATTGGATGTGGTATAATGGAACAAAGATTTGAAAAGTGAGGTGCGAGTTATGATCGTAAAAGAAACCGTGATACAGAAACCGAACCACTTAGGTGGAAAAGGAACCATCGAGATCCATGCAGCTATGCAGGGCGAAGAAATCTTTCGCGGCCATGGACGAATGTTAGCTATGGTGACCCTTCCACCGGGCAGTTCCATTGGTTATCATCAGCACGTAGGTGAGACCGAAACCTATTTCGTAGTGGAAGGCCACGGAACCTTCACTCACAACGGTGTGGAAAGCCCCATTGGTCCCGGTGAAGTGGGTCTGATGGAAGTGGGCGATTACCATGGAATCGAAAACACCGGAGATACCGATCTGAAAATGGTGGCTCTGATCTGGAAAGAATAAAAGGAATGAAAAACGCGGCGGGAGGGGATCCTCCAGCCGCGTTTTTATGTTAGAGATTTTTTCCTTTGTTGTAATAACTCTTCATTTCCGCTTCCGGAACCATGGAGCCGCCGGTTGCCCAGACGATGTGAGTGGCATTGGCCGTCTTAGCAATGAGACCCATGCGGTCCAGATATTCCTTCTGGTCCTGGAGCGCCATAACGCCAGGGAAACCTGCGCAAGCGGAAGGTTCGATGTAGATGCCTTCCGAATCGGCCAGCTTGGTAAGCAGATGATACAGAACATCATCTTCCACCGTGAAGACGCCGTCCAGCTTGTCTTCCAGGATTTTACCCACCAGGCGGGAGGCTCTTCCTACCGCCAGGCCATCGGCTGCTGTCTTACCATCCAGACCGATGTCAGAGCAGGCGATCTCATTGTTGAGACCGGTCATCATGCCCAGGGCCATGCAGGGCGCTGGGGTGGGGTCTGGAAAGAAGCAATGTACATTGTCACCGTACTGCAGTTTCAGACCAAAGGCAACCCCGCCGGGGCCACCGCCCACACCGCAGGGAAGATATACGAACAGCGGATGTTCCGCATCGACAGTGACATTCAGCTCCTTCAGCTGACGGTCCAGGCGCTTGGCTGCGGTTGCATAGCCCAGGAACAGATCTGCGGAGCCCTCATCGTCTACGAAGTGACACAGGGGATCGCCGGCAGCCGCCTTACGGCCTTCGGCCACGGCTTTCTG
>JAFOGM010000235.1 GCA_017386805.1 Bacillota bacterium | reverse complement strand
GCGCACCCTTCATGTCGTTTCCGCCGCGGCCCCAGACATAGCCGTCTCTCACTTCACCAGAGTAAGGTTCGATGATCATATCGTAAGGCGGAACGGTATCCATGTGACCGTTCAAAAGCAGGGTCGGACCATTGCCCTCACCTCTCAGCCAGATATTCACATTGAAACGCTTTCCCTGAACATAGACCTTTTCACATTCAAAGCCCAGGTTCGTGCAATACTCATACACAAATTCGCCCATGGCAGCTTCTCTGTCTTCCACGTCCTTGTGACTGGGGATTGCGATCATCTTCTGTAATAAAGTAACTACTTCCTCTTCAGAATAAAACTTACTGAAATCAATCATTTTCTTCACCTCCGGTTACATCGTCCTGCAGAGTTCTTTCGCCATAGCCTTATAGATTTCCGCAGCGCGATACAGTTCCTTTTTACTGATTCTCTCGTGAATCGAATGGGCCACCGACAGTTCCCCCGGCCCCATGACGATGCACTGGCTCTTCGTTCCGGCAGCCATAAATCCCGCATCGCTCCATGCAGGAAAGTTTGTCAGTACCGGTTCCACACCCGTTGCGGCAACCGCGGCTTCCGCCGCTTTCACCAGCGGCGAACTTTCCTCCGTACAGAACGGAATATGGGGCAGCGTGGTTCCTTCGAATACATCGCGGATCTCCGCCTGGAACTTCGGATCTTCTTCGTGGAGCTGATCCACCAGTTCCTGAAGCTCCGCATAGACCTGCTCAATGGTTTCACTGGTCAGGCACCGTCTGTCCAGACGGATCTTGCAATAATCGGCAACCGTACTGGGCTGATCTCCACCGGTGATTGTACCGATGTTCAGTGTAGCCCGTCCTAAAATCGGATGGCTACGTTCTTTCAGCTTCGGAAGGTATTCATGTTCCAATTTGTGCAGAAAACGTCCCGCCATCATAATTGCATTGATCCCGTTATCCTGATCGCCACCATGGACTTTCTTTCCATGAAAAATCACATCGATCCATTCCAGACCTTTATGTCCTAATGCAATCTTCATATCCGTCGGTTCGCCGATGACAGAGTATGTCGCCTCCGGTCCTGTTTCGATCAGACTTCTGGTCCCGATCCCCGCTTCTTCTTCATCAGCCACACCGCAGAAAATCAAGTCACCTTTTAGTTTCATTCCGCTGTGTTTCAGCTCCGCCATGGCGCACATCATGGAAGCCAGCGGTCCCTTCATATCACAGGTTCCACGGCCATAAATGTACTCCTCATCCTCCCACGGCTCAAAGGCTTTCTCAAAATCGTAAGCCGGAACCGTATCCAAATGACCCGTCAAAAGAAGAGAAGGACTGGTTTCTCTTTCTTCTCCTTCCAGGACAGCAAAAACGTTATCGCGTCCCGGCTCGATTTCCGTTCTCCAGGTTTTGATCTCGTGCGCTTCAAAAAACTTCAGGACATATTCTGAGATTTCTTCTTCCTGACGCTCCATGAAAGAATAGCTTTTGATGGCAGTCATTTCTTTAGTCAGTTTTACGGGATCCAACAGATACTTTTTCACAACACATCCCCTCGTCTTTCGATTGGTTTATTTTCTCTATCTTATAAGATAAATTTCTTAAATTCAATACGAAAAAACCCCTAACCGTTGGTTTTCCAACAGTCAGGGGTTTTAAATGTCAGTTTTTGATCAGGAATCTTTACAGATTATGCGTTAGCCATCTGCTTAGCAACTTCTTCTGCGAAGTTTTCTTCCTTCTTTTCGATACCTTCGCCTACTTCGAAGCGAACTACCTTAGCGATCTTCAGTTCCTTGCTTACGGAAGCCATGTACTGACCTACAGTCTGCTTACCATCTTCTGCTCTTACATAAGTCTGATCCAGCAGGCAGATGTCCTTCAGCTGCTTAGCAACTCTACCGTCAACCAGACCAGTGAAGATCTTGTTAGCGGAGATTTCTGCCTTAGCTGCAACTGCCAGTTCAGCCAGCTTAGTCTTAGCTTCTTCAGACAGGAAGTTCGGTAAGTAGTTGAAGTTGAAGCCCTTGTCAGCTCTCTTTTCTGCTAAGATAGCAGTATCTTCTTCAGACCAAACACCAGCAGCAGCCTTGTCTAACAGGCCATTCAGGATCGGCTTGGGCAGGGAGAACGGATCGTTTAATGCACTTTCCAGAGTGATGTCGTGCATCTTAACCAGTTCTTCTGCGGAGATTTCGTCTCTGCTTACGTACTGCGGATTCATAGCTGCAATCTGCATTGCAACGTTGGTTAAAGCTTCCTTTGCAGCATCGGTATCTTCGCCGCCAGCAGCAACGACAACACCGATTCTGCCAGCGCCGTGTACGTAGGAAACTACAACGTCGCCGGTTGCCTTTTCGATTCTTCTTACAGTCATGTTTTCACCGATCTTAGCGATCTTGTCGGTTAAAACTTCCTGAACGGTGGAACCTTCATAAGCCATAGCCTTGAAAGCTTCGATGTCGGTAGTTTCAGCATCTAATGCAACCTTAGCCAGACCTTCAACGAATTCTACGAATTCAACGTTCTCGGAAACGAAGTCGGTTTCAGAGTTAACTTCTACCAGAGCAGCAGTCTTGTGGTCATCTGCAAAAGCGATCTTAACCAGACCTTCTGCAGCAACTCGGCCTGCCTTCTTAGCAGCCTTTGCCAGACCCTTTTCTCTCAGCAGTTCGATTGCCTTTTCCATATCGCCATCGGTTTCAACCAGAGCCTTCTTGCAATCCATCATACCTGCGCCAGTTCTTTCGCGCAGTTCTTTTACCATACTAGCTGTTACTGCCATAGTATTTTTCTCCTTTTTGTAATCTCAAGTCTAAGATGTGAATTATGCTTCTACTGCTTCAGCTTCAGCTGCGGGAGCTGCAGCGTCTTCGCCCTGACGACCTTCGATAACAGCGTCAGCCATCTTACCGGAGATCAGCTTTACTGCTCTGATAGCATCGTCGTTAGCGGGGATTACGTAGTCAACGTCATCCGGGTCGCAGTTGGTGTCGCACATACCGATTACGGGGATACCCAGAATACGAGCTTCCTTAACAGCGATCTTTTCCTTCTTGGGGTCTACTACGAACATAGCAGCAGGCATACCCTTCATTTCCTTGATACCGCCCAGGTACTTTTCCAGCTTGTCCATTTCAGCAACCAGCTTGGTTACTTCCTTCTTGGTCAGAGCATCGAAGGTACCGTCGGTTTCCATAGCCTTGATCGCATTCAGACGAGCGATTCTGGTAGCAATGGTCTTGTGGTTGGTCAGCATACCGCCCAGCCATCTTTCGTTTACAAAGAACATACCGCATCTTGCAGCTTCGTCAGCGATAGCAGCCTGAGCCTGCTTCTTGGTACCAACGAACAGGATGGGTCTACCGGTAGCTGCGATTTCCTTCATTACAGCATAAGCTTCGTCGATCTTGCGAACGGTCTTCTGCAGGTCGATGATGTAGATGCCGTTTCTTTCGGTGAAGATGTAAGGTGCCATCTTAGGGTTCCATCTTCTGGTCTGGTGACCGAAGTGAACGCCTGCTTCCAGTAACTGTTTCATAGAAATAACTGCCATTTTAAATACCTCCTGGTTTTTACCTTCCATTCGACTGATTTTCACAAAATTTTTAACCCTTTCGGGCACCAGAACGAATCAGTCGGATGTGATTTTTCTATGATGTGGCCGATTTGCGCACATCCTTATAAACAATACCACAAATCACATTTCAAAGCAAGAAAAACTTTCGAAAAATCGCAGTTTTTCAAGGTTTTTTTGCTCTTTGTGTTCCTTGTAACAGAGGCTGACTTTTCCATGGCGGCGCTGGCCTATAGGGATCTCTGCCCCACCCTTCAAATGGAAGGAAGTCTCCGTCATCCCCAACACCTTATCCAGATTCACTACATAGCTTTTATGGCATTGGCAGAAGCGTTTTCCCAGTTGTTCCAGCACTTCCTCCATCCGTCCATAAAAGCTGATTTTCACTCCATTTTCCAGATGCACAAAGATTCTCCTCATATCTTTTTCCAGATACAGGATCCAGTCCGTGGAAAGAACACGCTCATGCCCTTTCTGTCGGAATCGAAAGACCCCGGTCTCTTTTTCTCCCGGCCAAAAGTACTCTCCTTCCACCGGGTAATCCCGTCGTTTCAACCGCTCCGAAAGCTGCTGTTCCAGCAGTTTCATACCGATTTCATTCTCGTCACCAACGATCAAAATCCCTTTTTTCATTCCAAATCCTCCTTTGAATATCCCCTGTCAAAAAACAAAAAATGAAGCCGCCATTTGACGACTTCATCACATTCAATATACCAGATTCTTCCTGTCGTTGCAAGACAAAATCCGACTATTTTTTCAAAAGACTCAGGAAGGACTGAATACGTGCGTTCTCCGTACCGCTGAAAATCGCTTCCGGCGTATCGAAAGCCAGAACATTTCCCTGTTCCAGGAACATGACTTTATCAGAAATTTCTCTGGCAAAGGTCATTTCATGGGTAACGATAACCATGGTCATGTCCTGCTTGGCCAGTTCCCGGATGATTTCCAGAACTTCCCCAATCAGTTCCGGGTCCAGAGCCGAAGTAGGTTCATCGAAGAACAGGATCTTCGGAGACATCGCCAGGGCTCTGGCGATTGCCACACGCTGCTGCTGACCGCCGGACAGCTGGCAGGGATAGGCGTTTTCCTTTTCCGAAAGCTTCATCTTCGCCAACAACTCTCTGGCAATCGCTTCCGCTTCCTCCTTGGAACGTCCCAGTACGCGCATCTGCGCATCTGTCAGATTCCGCAGCACCGACCAGTGAGGGAACAGCTGGAAGTTCTGGAATACCAGACCCACATCCAGCATGATCTGGCGCAGCTGCGCTTTATCGCTGTAAACGGCTTTTCCGTTCTGATTCTTTGTCATGGCCTGGCCGCAGATGCTGATCTCACCGGAATCCGCAGTTTCCAGCTGGGTCATGCAGCGCAGCAACGTGGACTTCCCGGAACCGGAGGGACCGATGATGGATACCACCTGTCCTTCTTCCACGAACAGATCCACGCCCTTCAGGACCTGATTGTCCCCGAAGGATTTATAGATTTCTTTTGCTTCAAGTAAATACATGGTCCGTCCTCCTTACTGATAATAGTTCAGCTTTCGTTCTGCGTGGTTGAAGGCAGCTTCTACCACAGCACTCATGATCAGGTAGATGATCCCTGCCACGATGAGAGGAACGACGGATACAGTACTGCCGGCAGTCTTCTTTGCTACGTCGAACAGCTGGGGCTGTGCAATGACATTAGCCAGCGCAGTATCCTTGACCAGTACCAGGAATTCACTTCCGGTGGGCGGTAAAACGCGCTTTACCACCTGAGGAAGAACGATGTGGAAGAAGGTCTGGGACTTGGTATAGCCCAGCACTTTACCGGCTTCGTACTGTCCCTGAGGAATGGAATTGATCCCTGCTCTGAAGATTTCGCCGAAGTAAGCCGCATAGTTGATCACAAAGGCCAGAATACAAGCAAAGAAACGGTTCATACCGATCCCGAACATATAATACGGTCCATACATGAAGAACATCAGCTGCAGCATCAGCGGTGTTCCGCGCATGATCAGCTGGTAAAAACGTGTGATCGCGCTGATGGGCTTAATTTTGGATTCACGAAGAACGGCTACCAGCACGCCCAGAGGAACGGAGAACAGAGCAGTATAGAAGAAGATCTCCAGCGCCTGCCAGGTCCCTTCTGCCATCTGTTCCATAATGCTGAAAAATGTTTCCGGCTTCATCCGGATCAAATCAAAGAAAAAATCCATATACATAAACTCCTGTGTTGATTGTTGTTTCGCATGAAAGACTCCCCGTCAGAGGCGGGGAGCCTTATGTCATGTCATGTGTTATTGTAACAGAACAGATCTGTTTATTCAACTACGGTAGTATCGGAACCGAACCATTCAGTTGCGATTTCAGCCAGCTTACCGTTTGCCTTCAGTTCGCGCATTGCTTCATTCACTGCATCGGTCAGAGCTACGTCAGCCTTACGGAAACCGATGGCATAATTTTCAGCGTACAGGAAGTCACTCAGTACTACCATGTCCTTACCGGAGGTGGTGATCAGGTAGTTAGCAACTACGTCGTCGATCAGAACGGCATCAGATGCGCCAGTTTCCAGGTCCAGCAGAGCGGTCAGATTATCAGCGAAGCCATTTACACTTGCTACAGCAGCCTTCAGTTCTGCGCCTTCCGGAGCTTCCAGAGCTTCTTCTGCGGTGGAACCAGTCTGAACTGCCAGAGTCTTTCCAGCCATGTCAGCTACACTTGCGATACCGCTGTCCGGTAATACAACCAGTGCCATGTGGTTATCCATGTAAGGAATGGACAGGCTCATTGCTTCTGCTCTTTCGGGAGATACGGACATTCCGTTCCAGATACAGTCGATGTTTCCGGTGTTCAGTTCCATTTCCTTGGAGTTCCAGTCGATGGGCTGTAATACCAGCTCAACACCTAAGATTTCACAAACCGCTTCAGCCACATCGATGTCGAAGCCTACGATATTACCGTTTTCATCCTTGAATCCCATGGGAGGGAAGCTATCGTCCAGACCCAGGATCAGCTGACCCTTCGCCTTGATATCATCTAAGGAGGTATCTCCTGCTTCGGGTGCATCACCACCACCGCAACCGGCCATACATAAACTGAACAGCATCACTAATGCTAATAATACGCTTAATTTCTTCATCATGTCTTTTCTCCTTTTGCT
>JAFOGM010000234.1 GCA_017386805.1 Bacillota bacterium | reverse complement strand
TGCGCCTGCCGGTCAGACCACCCAGATGATCATCGGGGCCACGCCGGAGACGGACCGGACGATTTTGAAGATGTCGGAGAGCTTGTACAAGACGTTCTTTATGAAGCGCGTGTATTTCAGCGCCTATATTCCGGTGGTCAGTTCGCCGAAGCTGCCGGGGGTATTTCAGTCGCCGCCGTTGATGAGAGAACATCGGCTGTATCAGGCGGACTGGCTTTTGCGGTTTTATGGCTTTGAAGCCGATGAGATTTTGGACGGACCGGAGGAAAATCTGGATACGGAGGTGGATCCCAAGGTCAGCTGGGCGCTGCGCCATCTGGATCACTTTCCCATGGAAATCAACCGGGCGTCCATGGAGGAACTTCTGCGGATCCCCGGGATCGGGAACGTGTCGGCAGCGAGGATCGTGAGACACCGGAAGATGGCTGCAGTGAAGTTTGAAGATTTGAAGACGATGGGCGTTGTGGTGAAGCGGGCCAAGTATTTTATTACCTGCTGCGGACGGTATTACGGCGATGTGGACATCGAACCGGACAGGATCCGTGGGATGATCACAGGGGCGACGGACGGCATTCAGCTGTCGCTGTTTGGAACGGGAACCGCTGCCTTGGAAGGAGGAAACGGTGGATTACTTGTATGACGGAACGTACACGGGGCTGCTCTGCTGCGTGTATGCGCATTATTATGTGGCGCCTGCCACCGGGATCTACCGGGAAGGCGAATACCAGACCAGTCTGTTCGGTCAGGTCTGGCGGGTGAAAACGGAAGAGGACAAGGCTCGCCGGGTCTACGAAGCCATTCGGGACAAGCTGGGGGAATTCACGCTGCGCCGCAGTTATCTGGCCTATCTGTCGGCCATTCCCGATAAGGAGATGCGGCTTCTGCGGTACCTGGTCTTCGGATTCAAACAGGGGATCGGCTTTAACAATTACCACGGCCATCCCGATGTCTTCGGCGTTCAGGAAATGGAGAAGCGGATCTATAACGAACGCCATCGCTTTCATGGGATCCTGCGTTTTTCCGTAATCGAGGGGAAGACGAAAGTGCTCTATGCCTCTTTGGAACCCACCAACGACATTCTGGAACTGCTGGCGGATCACTTTCTGGAACGGTACCAGGCGGAACCCTTCATCATCCACGACCTGAAGCGCGAGAAGGCAATCTTCGCTGCTGGCGGTCAGTGGTACATCGCACCGCTGGTGAAGGACGTGACGGTGCATTTGGCTCAGGACGAGGAGTGTTACCGGGCGCTGTGGAAGAACTATTTTGAGACTATTGCCATCAAGGAGAGGACCAATCCCAGCTGCCAGCGGAACTTTATGCCGAAGAAGTATTGGGAACACCTGACGGAGATGGTATAATGGAGAAAAGTAAGTTCGCCGGAACGGTTCGCGGGAGGGATAGACATGTACAAAGATTTAAAGAAGATTTTAGAAGAAAGCCAGAACATTGTGTTCTTCGGTGGGGCAGGGGTGTCCACGGAATCGGGTGTTCCGGACTTCCGCTCGGAAAATGGATTATACAATGCGCAGCAGAACTACGGCCGTTCGCCGGAGGAGATGCTGTCCCATACGTTCTTTATGCGCAATATGGATACCTTCTACGATTATTATAAAAACAATCTGATCTGCGATGGTGTACAGCCCAACAAGGCCCATATCGCCCTGGCGAAGCTGGAGGAAATGGGTAAGCTGAAGGCGGTCATCACCCAGAATATCGACGGTCTTCATCAGATGGCCGGAAGTAAGATGGTCTATGAACTTCACGGTTCCGTTTTGAGAAACCGCTGCATGAAATGTC
>JAFOGM010000233.1 GCA_017386805.1 Bacillota bacterium | reverse complement strand
GCGGTGAATCCATTGATCATGGGAATGTCGGTCAGACCCAGCATTCCGCCGATGCGGACCGGTAACAGGCTCATGTTCACTGTGTCGAAGATGACAAAGCTGAAACTCAGAATGAACAATGTGTACACGTGACGCAGTACACGGGGTAGTTTCTTTACAGCCTTACCCCAAACCATCTTTTCCAGGGTCAGGAAGAGACCGAAGTATAAACCCCACAGAACAAAGTTCCAGCTGGCTCCATGCCAGAAACCGGTCAGGAACCAAACGATGACGATATTGCGGATCTGCTTCAGCAGACTTCCGCGGCTGCCGCCCAGAGGGATGTACACGTAATCACGGAACCAACCGCCCAGGGACATATGCCAGCGTCTCCAGAATTCGGTGATGCTCTGGGAAATAAACGGATGGTCGAAGTTTTCCGGGAACTTGAAGCCGATCATGTGACCCAGACCGAT
Source organism: Bacillota bacterium (assembly GCA_017386805.1). Classification (GTDB taxonomy): domain Bacteria; phylum Bacillota; class Clostridia; order Peptostreptococcales; family Anaerovoracaceae; genus RGIG446. The sequence goes on along the minus strand of JAFOGM010000233.1, from coordinate 7,845 downwards.
GGCCATATCACTGTAACCGGCGAAGTCAAAGTAGATCTGCAGTGCGAAAGCCGCCATGGCAACCCAATACAGAACCACGGAAGGTTCCTGGCTTGCGTAAAGGGTCTTCGCCAGCTCACCTAACGCGTTGGCGATGATGACTTTCTTTCCGACACCCATGGCGAAGCGTTCTACACCGATGCCAAACTGCGCAAAGAAGGTGTCGCGATTCATGCGTCCCATCTTCTTCCGTTCTTCGATCTGATCCGCCACATCGCTGTAGCGGACGATGGGTCCGGCAACCAGCTGCGGGAACATGGTAACGTAGGTGGCAAAGTCAATGAAATTGCGCTGCGCCTTCACGTTTCCACGATAGACATCGATGGAGTAACTCATGGTCTGGAAAGTATAGAAGCTGATCCCCAAGGGAAGCGCCAGACCGGGAAGTGACATAGGATTGTTTTTGAAGAACAGATCATTCAGATTCTGGACAAAGAAATCCGAATACTTGAAGGTCATCAGAAGCCCCACATTGATCAGTACAGAGGATGTCAGGAGAGCCTTGGCGATCCAGGTTCCACGATATTTTTCAATTCCGATTCCATGGGTGTAATCCACCACAGAGGAAAAGACTAAAATCCATATATATAAATTCTCACCATAGAAGTAGAAGAACATGCTGAACAACAGTAACAGCGGGTTTTTCCACTTCATCGGAAGCATTAAATATCCAATTAATAAGAGTGGTAAGAAATAATATAAGAAACTTACACTCGAAAACAACATAGACGTTTTCCTGCTTTCTCCAAAATTAAGACGCATCGTTTTCACGGTGCGTCTTTCAAGTTACTTATTTATTACGAAATACTCTTCGCAGATCAGCTTACTGCAGAGCAGCGAAGTTAGCCAGGATCGCATCCGCAGAGTTGGACATTGCCATCATAACGAAGTTATCTCTGTGAGCGGTACCGGACTGTTCGGGAACAACGCATACCCACTTACCTACGGGAGCAGTTTCCTTCAGGGTAGCAGCAGCAGCTTCCGCAGCAGCAGCGTCTTCCATTTCCAGAACTACAACAGAGTGAGCGATGGAAGAAATCATAGCTTCGGATACAACGCCTCTCTTGAAGGTTACGTCGTTGGTGCCCAGGTAAAATGCAACTGCATCAGCATCGGTCTGGTCGATTTCCATTTCGCCGGTCATGGGCAGTTCCATACCTGCATAAGAAGCCCAGATCATTTCTTCCAGAGACATTTCTGCGAAGGGCTTGTCTACAACCATGCCACCTTCTTCGCCGCCCATTTCTTCTTCGCCTTCAACATCAACGATTTCATCGCCAGTGCTGGGTTCTTCGGTTTCAGCGTCGTTGCCGCCGCAGCCGATCATGCTGAACGCCAGTACACCTGCTAACATCATCATTAAAAATCTCTTTTTCATTGTTTCGTTTCTCCTTATGTTTTAAATTGAATGGTTTTTTCTTATTATTGCGTTCTTTTCAAACACAATAATAAGACGTCACACATCGGAGTTTTGTTCCCTAACCCCGCAAAATAATTTTTGAAATATTTACTGCAGAGCGCTGAAGTTAGCTAAAATTTCATCTGCAGCAGCGGACATTACCATCATGACGATGTTTCCTCTGTGAGCAGTACCCACCTTTTCAGGAACAACGCATACCCACTTACCTACGGGAGCGGTTTCCTTCAGAGTTGCAGCCACAGCAGCAGCGTCAGCACCATCTTCCAGTTCCAGTACAGCTACGGAGTGAGCAATGGAGGAAATCATAGCTTCGGATACGACAGCTCTCTTGAAGGTTACATCAGAAGTACCCAGGAAGAATGCTACAGAATCCGCATCGTTCTTGTCGATTTCCATTTCACCGGTGAAGGGCAGCTCGATGTTTGCATAGGAAGCCCAGATCATTTCTTCCAGAGACATTTCTGCGAAAGGCTTATCGATGACATAACCGCCTTCTTCTTCACCTACTTCTTCGTCTTCTGCATCGCCAGTGGTTTCTTCTTCGTCAACAACCGGTTCATCAACGATAGGATCCTTCTGTTCCGGTTCCTTCACTTCCGGCTTCTGTTCCACAGGCTTCTGAACTTCCGGTTCCTGCTGTTCTTCCTGTTCGGTTTCTCCCTCAACAGCATCGCCTTCAGCTTCACCTTCAGTTGCGTCGCCTTCTGCATCAACAATTTCATCACCGGTATTGGGATCTTCCGCGGGAGCATCGTTACCGCCGCAGCCAATCATGCTGAATGCCAGAACACCAGCTAACATCATCATTAAGAATCTCTTTTTCATGTTTCTATTTCTCCTATGTATTTACTTTTCAGTTTAAATTCGTGTCATTGATATCACACAATCATTAGACACAGTTTCCCACAAATTTGTTCCCTATTTTCTTAAAAAAATATTTATTTCTTTAAAATCGCCTGGAAATCACGACATCTCTGAGGAATATCCTCTGCGCCAAAGACTGCAGAACCTGCAACGAACATGTCCACGCCAGCTTCCATGATTTCTTCGATGTTTCCTAAACCAACACCGCCATCGATTTCGATGCACAGGTTCGGGTTTCTTTCTTCCTTCATCTTCTTCAGCGCACGAGCCTTATCCAATGCGGAAGGAATGAACTTCTGACCGCCGAAGCCCGGATTTACGGACATGATCAGTACCAGGTCCAGATCTTCAAAGATGTAATCCAGAACGGACAGAGAAGTTGCAGGGTTCAGAGCCACACCTGCTTTGATTCCGTAGGACTTGATCAGCTGGATGGTTCTGTGCAGGTGAGTACAAGCTTCTGCATGAACAACGATGTATTCAGTATTGTCAGTAACGAAGTCCGGAATGAACTTGTCCGGGGTTTCGATCATCAGATGAACGTCGAAGGGCAGCTTGGTCTTACCCAGTAAGCTCTTCATAACAACCGCACCGTAGGAAATGTTGGGTACGAAGTGACCGTCCATCACGTCAACGTGGATGATATCAGCGCCGCCTTCTTCGATGGCCTGGATCTGTGCGCCCAGCTGGGAGAAATCTGCGGATAAAATAGAGGGTGCTAAACGATTCATAATTGTTGCTCCTTAGTATTTCTTCTTATTTTGTATGGTTTCTAAAAAATATAAGTACGATTCATAACGGCTGGGATGGATCTTTCCTTCCTCCACCGCTTCACGGATCACACAGTCCGGTTCCTTTCTGTGACGACAGTTATCGTAACGGCACTGATTCACATAGGGCACCATTTCCGGGAACAGGAACTGCAGCTGATCTTCTTCCGCTTCCAGGACTTCGAAAGATGTGAAGCCCGGAGTATCGAAAATCATACCGCCGCCTTCCCCATCCATTTCAAACAGTTCTGCATGACGGGTGGTATGTTTTCCACGGCCGGTCTTGTGACTGATCTGGCCGGTTTCCATGGCTTCCTGGCCCAGAATGGCATTGAGCATGGTGGACTTTCCTACGCCGGAAGGACCCGCCAAAGCGGATTGCTTTCCGCGAAGATGTTCCTTTAGCTCTTCGATCCCTTCGCCGGTAACAGCGCTGACGAAGAAGGTAGAATACAAGCCTTCATAAATTTCACGAAGCTCTTCCAGCTTTTCCGGCTTTGCTTTGTCGATCTTATTGAATACCAACAGGATCTCTACCTGTTCCTTTTCTGCCATCAGCAGGAACTGATCCAGCGCCTGGAAGTTCGGTGCCGGCTTCGCTGCCGCACAGACGATGACAAAGCAATCCACATTGGCAATGGGCGGACGGATGAACTGATTGGTTCTGGGAAGGATCTCCGTAACGAAACCATCCAGTTCTTCATCTTCCCACTCGAAGACCACGTGATCGCCAACATGGGGCTTCACCCCGTCTTTTCGGAAAACGCCGCGAGCCTTGCATTGAACGGGCTCGCCGCCTTCCTCCGGTTTTACATAGTAGAATCCTGCAATTCCTTTGACTATGGTTCCTCTCATTAATATACCTCTCCGGTATCAAAATTCACATTCAGCTGCTGTACAACGTTATTATCGAAGATAATCTGGATCGTACCCTGACCAACGCCGGCTACAGAGATCATTTCCGATTCATCCACTTTATAACTTTCTCTCTGTTTGATGGGTGTGGATACCCCATTGGAGTCAGATACTACAACAGACAGGAAGAAGGTTTCGTTTTTTGCTGCATCATAGGAGATTTCGAAAGCTACACTCTTCACGCTTTCGCCGTTTCCATCTTCCCCATTCTGATCACCACCGATGATAATACCGCCGCCACCAGCGCCTTCGGTCAGACCGTTACTGATAGTGATATCGATGGTGGTACCCTTCATGACCTTTTCCCCAGGTTCCACGCTCTGTGCCATAACCTGATTCTGCGCATAGGTACTGCTGGGTGCATAGGTCGGTTCTCCCAGCTTCAGTCCCATGGAAGACAGTTCGCTGGCCGCTTCCGATGCATCCATGCCCAGAAGCTTGATCATGACGATTTCAGCATCTTCGGCTCCGATGCTCACGACCAGATCGATCTTCGCACCAGGCTTTGCAGAGTCGCCAGCTTTCGGCTTCTGGCTGATGATGATACCTTCTGGCATTTCGTTGGATTCGGTTGTAATATTACCGATTTCGAAACCGTAGGCCTGAAGACTGTATTTCGCATCTTCCACGGTCTTACCGGTAACACTGGGTACAGCGCTTCCGTTGTCTTTTTTATCTTTATTCAAATTGATGGTAACCGTATGACCGCTCATAACGTTGCTTCCGGCCACAGGATCCTGAGATACGACTTCTCCCGCCTTATATGCAGCATCGTACAGCGGAATTCCCACTTCCATTTCCAGCTTCATATCCTTCAGGATCTGTCTTGCTTCTTCCTCGGTTTTTCCCAACACATCAGGAACTACAACTTCCTTGGCATTTCCGCCGCTGCCCTGAATGATGTTGTACACCAGAGAGCTGGCCGGAATTGCCAGAATCACCGCAAGGACAATGGCTCCCAGCTTGGTCTTATTGATCTGGACCTTCTTTTTCTTCTTCTTTTTCCCCTTGGACATTTCCTCTTCTTCCCCTTTGTCTTTATCTGCTTTCAAGCCATGAAGTTTTTCCCCTTTTTTCTTCATGGACTTGGCCAGCTTTATCGGCTTCGCCGGCTTCTCTGGTTCTTCTTCCACAGGTGCTGCAGGAGCCGGATGATAATTCACCAGACTCAAGGCAGTGATCATCTCATCTGCTGTCTTATATCGATTCACCTGATACTTGGAAGTCGCCTTCATCACGATCTTTTCCACATCCGGAGAAATGGAAGGATTCACAGCCGAAGGCGGCGTTACTTCCTGATTCATGTGCATGACAGCCACAGCCACCGGGTTTTCTGCATCGAAAGGCACCTTTCCGGTGAGCATTTCGTACATAACGATCCCCAGAGAGTAAATATCGGACTTTTCATCCACGTAGCCGCCTCTGGCCTGTTCCGGCGAGAAGTAGTGGACCGAACCCATAATGGTCCCCGTCTGATTCGCTGTCATAGTAGAGGAACTCATAGCCTTGGCGATACCGAAATCGGTGATCTTAGCTACGCCTTCCTTCGTGATCAGTATGTTGTGAGGCTTCACATCTCTGTGGATGATCTGATTTTTGTGAGCCAAAGCCAGCGCACTGGCAACCTGCTTCGCAATGGCCACCGCACGTCTGGGCTCCAGCGCCCCTTCTTCACGGATTATGTCGCTGAGAACACTTCCTTCGATCAGCTCCATCACAATGTAATAAATGTTACCTTCCTTACCAACGTCATAGACATTCACAATGTTGGGATGGGACAGGCTGGCTGCCGCCTGGGATTCCCGGCGGAAGCTTTCGATCACCTTCATATCTTTGGTGAATTCCGGTTTTAAGATTTTTATAGCTACGAAACGATTCAGGAGACGGTCTTTGGCCTTGTATACAACGGCCATTCCGCCTTCGCCGATCCGTTCGATCAATTCATATCTACCGGCAAGCAATCTGGTACTCATTTCTTGCTCCTTCCCTGGTATAGATTAAATTCGAATACACACAACAGAAATATTATCCCGTCCGCCGTGAACGTTGGCCGCTTCCACCAGATCCGATGCCAACTGATGCATGGATGGTTCTGCGCTGACCATTCTGCAGATCACGTCGTCTTCCAGTTCACCGAAGAGACCATCGGTTGCCAGAAGGATCACATCCCCCGGTTCCAAATCGAACCGGAAGAAATCTGGTCGAACAGTGGGATCTCCACCCACAGCCCGGGTGATCATGTTCCGTTCCGGATGGCGTTTTGCCTCCTCTTCGGAAATACTTCCCTGCATCAAAAGTTCATTCACGTAGGTATGGTCATGGGTGATCTGCATGATTTCCGCATCTCTCACCAAATAGGCCCGGCTGTCGCCGATGTTCACCACATAACCTTTATCCTCTTTTATGTAAGCCACCACCAGGGTCGTGGCCATTCCGGAATACTGCCAATCCTCAGATGCCATCCGGCAAATTTCATCGTTGGCTCCGGTGATACACTCCAGAAAATATCTCTGCAGCTGATCTTCATCGGCCACCGCTTCTAAGGGATGGCTGTCCACGTAGGACGCCACCCAGGTGACCGCAGTGCGGCTGGCAACCTCGCCGGAGCGGTTTCCTCCGACGCCGTCCGCCACCATATATAATCGATGTTCGGGAAGAATGAACAGAGAATCTTCATTATTCTCTCTGCATCTCCCCTGATCCGTCTTAAAGCCTGCACTTAACATGGTTGTTTCCTTTTCATTTTACAGATGTAGAAGCCGTCACCCTCCTGGGCGCCCAGATACATCTGCTGTTCCTCAATACGTTCAAACTCCGGATGTCGTTCTAAAAATGCTTGTGTGACCCATGCGTTTTCTTCCAGATTTACAGTACAAGTGCTGTAAACTAAGATCCCGCCTTCTTTTACATACTGACAAGCGTTGTCCAGGATCTTCTTCTGGATCTCCGGAAGCTGACGGCGTTCGTCATCCTCCGGTCGATACTTGATCTCCGGCTTTCTGCGGATCACTCCCAAACCGGAACAAGGCGCGTCCACCAGGACGCGGTCTGCCGCATTCTGCAGATGCGGGATCAAGATCGTCGCATCCCAGGCACTGGGAATTACAATGCTCACCCCCAGGCGCTCTGCCTGCGCTTTCAGCAGTTCCAGACGAGCTAAATACAAATCTCCAGCGAAGATCTGACCTTCGTTCTTCATGCGTTCCGCCATGAATAAGGTCTTCCCGCCAGGCGCTGCACAAAGATCCACCACGGTTTCTCCCGGCTGAGGATCCACGGCACAAACGGCCAGCATGGAACTTTCATCCTGAATGGAGAACCAGCCTTCTTTATATGCATCGGAAGCAATCAAACCGCTCCCTTCCGCAAAGAATCCTTCTTTCACGGATTCCATGGGAGTCAGAATAAAGCCTTCTCCCTCTAACCGTTCCTGAAGTTTCTCCGGCGTGGTTTTCAGCGTGTTTGCACGAATGCAGAGTCTCGGTGTGGTGTTTGCTGCTGCCAGCATCTGTTCGGTCTTTTCTTCCCCAAACTGCGTCAGCCACAGATCCACGATCCAACGCTCACAGGAATACCGTACGGAAAGATAACCGGTCAGATCGCTGTCACGATCCGGCCAGATCAGTTCCTCTTTTCTGCGGCCATAAGCGCGGAGAATTCCGTTGATAAACTTCTCGCGTCCCTTACAGTAAGCCTTGGCAAGAAGAACGGTTTCGCTGACTGCAGCGTAATCCGGAACGGAATCCATATACATCAGCTGGTACAGGCCCATGCGCAAAACGATCTTATCGCTTCGCTTTACACGACCCTTTCGATCCATCAGCTGAGACCAAATGT
>JAFOGM010000232.1 GCA_017386805.1 Bacillota bacterium | reverse complement strand
CTGAAGAAGTCATCGATCATATGAGCAATCATACGCATGAAACTCTCATCTGCGGCAGCTAAAAGATTCAGGACAATCAAAAGGAGCGGTGTGATCATACATAAAGTTAACAGGATCTGAATGCCGCTGCGCAGAAGAGTCCGACGTTTTACAAGGACTGTGCTGTTTCCGTCAGCGGAATCGGAATTAAAGGAATTGTCCTCTCCTGAGGATATTGTGCAGGAGATTCTTGTTCGGAAAATGCTGCTGAAGAAACGGCCGAAATTGGAAAAGGGCAGTTTGACCAGTTGGATCAGGAAGTCCAGAGGAAGATAGGACGAGACTTCCGGAAGAATTCGCGTTCCGGTCAGAACGGCCAGCCAGTAGAGAACGGCTGCGGTGAGGAACAGGAAGTTGAACCAACCCAATGGCGTATAGTCAAACCAGGCTGATGCGATGGCGGAAAGGGCAATCACCAGAAACCAGGGTAAGGAAGCTTTTCTGTTTTCCGGGGAGATGCGGTTATCCAGATCCAGGCGAAGATAAACGAAACCACAAAACAAAATTGTGAAAATCAGAACGCTGATCCCAGTTCCATTCCAGAGAAGATCCCAGCGGATATACAAAAAAGAGAGTAGGAAAATTAACCAATTATCATATTTTTTGACAGACAAGGGCGCAGAAAAACCCCATATATCCTTGTTCATAAAATACCTCCTTTGATAGATCGTCGATAGAGCACCCAATCGCTCCTTACTCGTCCTCCGCAGTATATTCCAGAATATCCCCTGGCTGGCAGTCCAAAGCCTTGCAAATGGCTTCCAGAGTGGAGAAACGGATGGCTTTTGCTTTGTTGTTTTTTAAGATGGACAGATTGGCTGGTGTGATGTCGATCAGCTCCGCCAACTGACCGGCACTGATTTTCTTTTTCGCCATGATCACGTCCAGATTAACGGTGATTGCCATAGTATCCTCCTTTCTGTTAAATGGTCAGTTCGTTTTCGCTTTTGATGATGACAGCCTGTTGGATCACGTTTTTAACGACACGCAGAATCAATCCCATGAAGGCAGCGGCAATGCCGATTACACCGAAAACCAAATAGAACCGTGCTGCAATGATGGTGATCAAGGCAGCCAGGAAGCAGCACCAGGAGATGCGCCGCAGTAAAAACACATTTTCATCGGTAAAGACCTGATCTTTGGCAATGTTGGACAGAAGTTTGTGGAGCCAGAGCAGTGCACCCAGGGCTGGAACGCAGCAGGCCAGGAGACTGATCAGGATCGGTTCGGCCAGCCATTCAGCCTTTCCGGAAACACTGATGTACCAGTTGACGATGTGCGGAGAAAAGATAGCGCAGAGGATCGCCAAAAGCAGAGCAAGACGGGTACACCAAACAGAAAGTTTTACGGATTTATCGGAATTCCATTTCATATGTTACATCCTTTCGCGGCGGTTCTGAAACAGCCGAAATCTGAATCTGCACCTTTCGGTACGAAGTTTTCCCTTTTGTAACTTCAATATACGATGACAGATTCTGTTTGTCAATATAAATTTATCGAAAAACGATAAAATTATATCGTTTTTCAAAAATAAAGATTTCATTTCTCTTTGTGAACGCTCTGTGGTATAATGAAGCTACCTAAATGCGATAGAGAAAGGATACAAACAATGAAGTACGATTTTGAAACAGTAATGAAGCGCTATGGCTGCGGATCCTTTAAGTGGGATGAAATGAGACAGTATGGATACAGTGAAATCGACGATATTATTCCGTTCTCTGTGGCTGACATGGAATTCGCTCCGATTCCGGAAGTGGTTCAGGGTTTACAGGATTTCATCAGCTGTGCCGTTTTAGGCTACTCCAGCACGACAAATGAATTCAAGCTGACCACCTGCGACTGGGTGGAACGCCGCCATGGATATCGTCCCAAGGAAGACTGGATCCTGACCACCGCAGGTGTGGTAACGGCCTTCTTCAATGCCATCAATGCCTTTACAAACGAAGGGGACGGCGTCATGCTGCTGACTCCCGTGTACTATCCGATGTACATTGGGATTGAAAATAACAAGCGTAAGCTGGTGGATTGCCCGCTGGTGAGAAAGGGAACACGCTACGAAATCGACTTTGACCTCTTCGAAGAAAAGGCGAAGGATCCCAACACCAAGATGTTCATTCTCTGCAATCCTCATAACCCTTGTTCCAGAGTCTGGACCAAGGAAGAACTGCTGAAGATGGCGAAGATCTGTAAGGAAAACGACGTGTTCGTGGTTTCCGATGAAATCCACTTTGACCTGATGCAGAAGGGCTTTGAACATACCATGTTCCTGTCCTTAGGCGAAGAATATACAAAGAATGCCATGTCCATCATCGCACCCAGTAAGACCTTCAATCTGGCTGGGTTACAGACTTCTATGGTTCTGATCCCCGATGAAGAAAACCGCAATACATTCTATAAAGAACAGTGTACCGTGACCTCTCATCCGGTCTGCAACATTCTGGGCTACGAAGCTTGTATGATCGCATACAAGAACGCAGAACCCTGGCTGGATGAAGTTCTGGAAGTCATTGCAGAAAATAAGCGTGTCATCGAGGCGTTCTTCGCAGAACACTTTCCCCAGATCCAGATCATGGACTTCGAAGCCACCTATCTGCTTTGGATGGACTGGAGCGGTCTCGGTATCGATGCCAAGGAACTGGAACGCATCAACCGCGAAGAAGCCGGCCTGTTCTTTGATGAAGGCTACATCTTCGGCGAAGCCGGTGAATGCTTCGAACGCTGGAATCTGGCTTGTCCCACCTGGTGCATTGAAGATGCGTTGGATCGCATGAAGGAAGTGTACGACAAGTATCTGAACAAATAAAACGAAGGCTGTTCCATAAAGGAACAGCCTTTTTTAGTTACAACTTTTTTCGGATGATTTCCGGGAAGCACTTCACTCCTCGCTGGGGACAGGTCTTACAGCTGAGAGAAATATTGGGAGCGGACTCCCAATCTACGATTTCCCACCCCAGACGGGTGTAGTAGGAAGGAACTTTGGCATTTCCCCAAAGCTCTGTGATTCCGGCTTTTCGAGCTTCTTCAAATACCAGTTCCTGCATCAGCTTACCGAAGCCCTGATTGCGGAGATCTTCGCGAACGGCCAGATCACCAAGAGTATGAACACCGCTGCGGATTTGAAGAGTTGCCGCGGCGATCAAATCACCGGTCTCACGGTGTTCCAGACGCCACATTTTGACGATGCCCTCCGGTGTGGTTTTCTGAATGGAAGTTTCCAGGCCGTTTTCGGAGAAGAACAGAGCCAAAGTGTAGAAGTCATCGGTTTCTTTGATGATATACGAATTCATAAGAAGGACCTCACTTTCGGAATTGTTACGTTCAGTGTACAGGATGTGAGGGTGCGTGACAAGGATAAAATAATGCATGAAAATGTACGAATTGCGCATACTATAAGCACAATCGAGATGATTGATTATTTATGATTCGTTTTGCAAGTTTTTGAAAAAATAATCACTAAAAATGTTTACTTTTTGGTCGTATGGTGGTATATTATTTTCAGAACAAATCAAGGAGGAATATGATTTATTATGGCTACTAAAATTGCGATTAATGGATTTGGAAGAATTGGACGTCTGGCTTTCAGACAGATTTTTGAAGATAAGAGCATGGAAGTTGTTGCGATCAACGACCTGACCGACCCGAAGATGCTGGCTCACCTGCTGAAGTATGACAGCGTTCAGGGCAGATATAAGCACGAAGTTACCTGTGATGAAACTTCCATCACTGTTGACGGTACCAAGATCACCATCCTGGCTGAAAAGGATCCCGCAAACTTACCCTGGAAAGAACTGGGCGTAGACATCGTTCTGGAATGCACCGGTTTCTTCACCTCCAAGGCAAAGTCTCAGGCTCACATCGATGCTGGTGCGAAGAAGGTTGTGATCTCCGCTCCCGCTGGCAGCGACCTGAAGACCATCGTTTACGGTACCAACCACGAAACTCTGACTGCAGATGACCACATCATCTCCGCAGCATCCTGCACCACCAACTGTCTGGCTCCCATGGCTAAGGCTCTGAACAACTATCGTGAAATCAGAACCGGTTTCATGACCACCATCCACGCTTACACCGGCGACCAGATGATTCTGGACGGCCCGCATAAGAAGGGTGACCTGAGAAGAGCAAGAGCTGGTGCGATCAATATCGTTCCCAACAGCACCGGTGCTGCTAAGGCGATCGGTCTGGTAATTCCTGAACTGGACGGCCGTCTGATTGGTTCCGCACAGAGAGTT
>JAFOGM010000231.1 GCA_017386805.1 Bacillota bacterium | reverse complement strand
GATCTTGCTGTTGTTCATGGCCTTGATGTCAGAAACCAGCTTCATGGATTCTTTCACGCGGAAGTTGTTTTCATAGGTTTCGCTGGGATCGAAACACTGGATGGGACGGCAGAGGTTGGCCTTCATACCGGCCTTGTCCACTTCTTCCAGAATGGTCCAAGTCTGATCATACATATCGGTGAAGCTGACCGTACCGGTGGAGATCAGTTCCATCAGGTTCAGACGGGTTGCCACGGAGATGTCTTCCGGCTTGAATTTTGCTTCCAGAGGGAAGATGGCATCGAAGAGCCACTTGTCCAGAGGAAGGCCGCTGCCGATTCCGCGGAGGATGCTCATGGGAACATGGGCATGCATGTTATAGATCCCGGGCATCAGCATCTTTCCGGACATATCCTTTTCGTAGTCGTAGGTATCTTCCGGACGTTCTTTACCGATGTAGCAGATGGTTTCGCCATCAACACCAAGGAAAGCATCCTTCAAAACGGACCAATCTTCCATCAAAATGGAAACGTTTTTAAACAGTGTTTTCATGATTGAGACTCCTTACATGTGCATTACGATATCTTTTACGTATTCTCTGAAGGGAGCTTCCACAGAAGCTGCAGTAGCATTTACTTCGTTATGGTCTACTTTTTCTACATTGACACCGGTGGCCATGTTGGTCATGAGAGACAGACCCAGCAGAGGCATTCCGCAGTGGGCTGCGGTCAGTGCTTCGGGAACGGTGGACATACCAACGCAGTCGCCGCCCATGATATGGATGGCTCTGATTTCTGCAGCTGTTTCGAACTGAGGACCGCACATATACATATAAACGCCTTCGTGAATAGTCAGAGTGGAACGGGAGGCACATTCATGAGCGATGTCTCTCAGTGCCTTGGTGTACATGTCGGATACATCGAAGAAGCGACGACCGAATTCGTCCACATTGTGACCTCTGGTGGGAGCAATTCCCATGAAGTTGATGTGGTCCTTCAGAATTACGATGTCACCGGGCTTATAGCTGGGATTCACAGCACCAGCAGCGTTGGTAACGATGGTCTTCTGAACACCCAGTAACTTGAACAATCGGATGGGACCGGTCAGCTGTTCGAACTCGTAACCTTCATAGTAGTGGAAACGACCGGACATACAAACTACTTTTTTACCAGCCAGGGTACCCAGGATCAACTTACCAGCATGGTCGGGATTGGTGGATACCAGGAAGTTGGGGATATCACCGTAAGGGATCACGATGGGATTTTCAACTTCATCCGCCAGGGGACCACAGCCGGTACCTAAGATGATACCAATCTCCGGAGTGAAGTCGATCTTGGAACGCACATAGTCAGCGCTCTTCTGGAAATATGCAAAATCGTATTTCATTATGGAACCTCCTTGAGTTCAATTAGAGTTTGCGATTTGAGTTTACACATACATAATCATTATAGCATTGAGGTCCCATATTCGCAACGGTTTCGAAACCGCCTTTTGTCAGAAAAATTGGAGAAATCCGCTGTAAGGAGTTTGCCTTACCAGGGGATATGGGGTATAATGTATTTAATATGGATAACTATGTTTTCTCATCGTTACATGCATTGTATTGACAAAATGGAGGAACGACAAATGAAATACGCGATTTATAACGCAAAAGTATATGTAAACAAGGGTGAATACGCAGAAGCGGTTCTGGTTGACGAAGGTCTGATCCAGAAGGTGGGAACCACCGAAGAGATCCTGGCTGTGGCTGGTGATGCGGAAAAGATCGATGCGGAAGGCCGCACTGTAGTGCCCGGTTTCAACGATTCTCATATGCACATCCTGCAGTTCGGTGAAACTCTGTACCAGGCCAATATCGAAGGCGTAAAGTTCATCGATGAAATGATCGAACGCTGCAAGAAGTTCATGGAAGAACATCCGGAGCGCTGCGTTAACGGTATCCACGCCATCGGCTGGAACCAGGATATGTTCGTAGGAGAACAGAGAATTCCGGATCGTCACGACATCGATAAGATCAGCACCGAAATTCCCATCGTACTGGAACGTGTCTGCGGTCACATTCTGGTAACCAACACCAAGTGTATCGAAGCTATGGGTCTGGACGGAAACTCTCCCCAGTTCCCCGACGGCGAATTCAAGATCGTGGATGGCTATCCCAACGGTCAGTTCTTTGCTAACGCTTGTAACTTCGCAAAGAAGACCATTCCTGACTTCACCATGGAAGAACGCAAAGAAATCATCGCTACCGCTATGGACTTCGCTGTAGAACACGGTCTGACTTCCATGCAGTCCAACGACGTTGGTACCACCATCATGGATATCCCCGGTGCATTCCAGATGTTCCACGAAATTTACGACAGCGGTAAGGCAAAGCTGCGCTATCGCCACCAGGTATGCTTCAACGACATGAAGGACTTCCAGTACTACCTGACCGAAGGTGAATATGTAAACGGAAAGTATCCGGAAGGTTCCTGGCTGACCTTAGGACCCCTGAAGCTGTTCAAGGACGGTTCCTTAGGTGCGAGAACTGCTTTCATGAGAAAGCCCTATCCCGGTACCGAAGACAACTACGGTCTGGAATGGATCAAGCACGAAGAAATGCTGGAATACTGTAAGTTAGCTGCCAAGTACAACATGCAGGTTGTGACTCACGCCATCGGTGACGGCGCTGTGGAAAAAACCATGGACTGCTACCAGGAAGCGTTCATCGACGGTAAGAACAAGCTGCGTCACGCTCTGGTTCACTGTCAGATCACTGACGAAGGTCTGATCCAGCGTATCGTGGATCAGGATATCCTGGTTATGGCTCAGCCCATCTTCTTAGGCTACGACATGAAGATCGTGGACAAGGTTTGCGGCGAAGAACTGGCTTCCACTTCTTATGCATTCGGTACTCTGCTGCGCAAGGGCGCTCACCTGTCCTACGGTTCTGACTGCCCGGTAGAAAGCTGCAATCCCTTCTGGAACATCTACCAGGCTGTGACCAGAAAGGACATGGATGGAAATCCGGAAGGCGGCTTCCGTGTTCATGAAGCTGTCGATGTGGAAACTGCCATCGACGCTTACACCCTGGAAAGTGCTTACGCAGAATTCGAAGAAGACAAGAAGGGCCGCATCAAGGAAGGTATGTATGCTGACCTGCTGATTCTGGACACCGATATCTTCACCTGCGATCCCATGGATATCAAGGATATCCTGCCCGTACTGACCATGGTTGGCGGTAAGATCGTTTTTCAGAAATAAGATAATAAAATAACAAAGGGGCACACCCCCATGACGATGACTCCGCAGGCTCTGCCGAGGACTTCATCGGAATGGGGGTGTGCCCCTTTGTTGTTATTTATTTATCTTCCGAAGACGGCGGAATGAAATCATTACTCGGATTCATGTCGCCTACGGTTTGACTTTTTTTACGGAACCATTTTTTCTTCGAGGCATCGGAGCTGCCGGGAATGCGGTTCTTTCTGCGCTTTTTCAGAAGGGATGCGAGACCCAACAGGATCAGAGCGAAGATGGACAGCGGAATCACATTGTAGGCCAGGGACAGAAG
>JAFOGM010000230.1 GCA_017386805.1 Bacillota bacterium | reverse complement strand
GTGTTCGATCAGGAATCGATAATCCTTGTGATCCGGATTCACGATCTCATGGGCATCGATGGCTTGTTTCACCGCCGCATCACCGATAGCGTGGAGCGACACCTGGAATCCTGCATCGTGAGCCTTTTTCATTTCTGTCTGCAGGAACTCATCGGTCAATCGTCCACTTCCTGTATGTCCGGGACGATCGCTGTATTCTTCCAGCAGCCATGCGCTGCGCGCACCCAATGCTCCGTCGGAGAACATCTTCACTCCGCGATGGGTCAGTCGTCCACCATGAAGACCGACCAGCGGTCCACGTTCGTACATTTTATCCAGAACTTCTCCAGGCTGAACAAAGACATTCAGACGGACTTTCATTTTCCCCTCTGCATAGAGTTGATCCAAAACATCCAACATTTCCTTCGCCAACTGTCTCGGTGTAATATTGGTAGATCCTAAATTCTTATCGCTGTAAGAAGTGATACCATTTTTCAATAAATGTTCCTGGACCAGAAGGAATTTTCTAGCCATGACTTCATCGCTGTCAGGTGGCACACATAAGGTGACCGCCGCTCCGGCCTGTTCCGTCAGATACCCGGTAGGCTCACCGCTCTCATCTTTCAGCACTTCACTCCCACTGGGAACCACCGTGTTCCGGTCAATTCCGGCCAGTTCCAAAGCCAAAGAATTGGTCCAGAAGGCGTGGCCGCAGACTCTCAGTAAGAGTACAGGATTTTCGGGAGATACAGCGTCCAGTTCCTGGCGGGTAGGCATTGTAGTATCTGCCCATCCAGCCTGATTCCAACCCAAGCCCTGGATCCATTCGCCCGGTTTCTTCTTCTTAGCCATTTCCCCCACCGCTTCGATGATTTCTTCTTTGGACTTATCAAAGCAGCTGACAAGGGACTCTGTATCAAAAGTATTCGCTGCAGTCATCGTATGTACGTGACATTCGATCAAACCAGGAATCACGGTCTTTCCTTCCAGGTCGATCACTTCGGTATCCGGTCCAGCCAGGGCCTGAATTTCCGCAGTGGAGCCGACGGCCAGGATGGTCTGGCCGGAAGTTGCCAGCGCCTCTGCATGGAACTGGTCATCATCCATGGTATAAATGTTACCGTTGATAAAAATACGTTCTGCATTCATAACATTTCACCTCTTTCGAATTGTACAAAAAAGGGCGCATGCAGCGCCCTTCTCATTCGTTATAATTTATCCTCTTCCATGTATACCGCGTTGGTTCCATGGATTTCGAAGAATTCCTTTGCTGCGTTCTGTCCCAAAACCGGCGGATACTGAGCCACGTCGGCGATCAGTTCTGCTTCGTCGATGGCCAGAACCTTCTGATCCTTCATGATGACCTTACCGTTGACTACGGACAGGGCCACTTCGTGACCTCTTGCGGAGTATACCAGGTTGGGAACGATGTTGCGCATGGGGTAGGTGTAAACCGGCTGCATGGACGGTACATTCAGATCGATGGCGATGAAGTCCGCCTGTTTTCCCGGTTCCAGAGAACCGACGATGTCGTCAACACCGATGGCCTTGGCACCTTCAATGGTAGCCATTCTCAGAGCCTTCCAGGCCGGCATGATTTCCGGGTTCTGGAACTTGATCTTATTGAACAGACACACGTTCTTCATTTCGTGAATGATGTTGTGGCAGTTGTTGCCCGGTGCCTGGTCGGAACCTAACGCACAGTAACCGCCTGCATTCTGGAACGCCACGGACGGACAAACAATACCGTCAATGATACCGATGGACGCCGGATTCACGATCATAGATGCGCCGCTCTTAGCGATCACAGCTGCTTCGTCATCGTTGCAGTCAGTTAAATGCACCGCAATCAGGGATTCATCCAGATACCCCAGTTCTTCTAAGAACGCGGTGGGTCTCTTACCGTAGCGCTTTACGATCTGATAGGTTTCGCGGTCACCCTGCTGCACGTGAACGTGAAGCTTGGTGTTGCGTTCCTTGACCACCTTCTGACACTTCAGAAGCAGCTCCGGGCTGGCAAAGTCTGCACCCTGGGGGCCGAACAGGATTCGGATTCTTCCGTCGCCTTTGTTATGCCACTTATC
>JAFOGM010000229.1 GCA_017386805.1 Bacillota bacterium | reverse complement strand
CGCAGCTTGCGCACCAGTTCCAGATACTGTTCGCGGGTGTATTTACGGTTCATTCTGCGCAGGACTTCCGTGCTTCCGGCCTGTACCGGCAGATGGATCTTCTTACATACTTTATCGCATTCCGCAAAGGCCTGGATCAGACGATCGGACAGGTCCTTGGGATGAGAAGTCATGAAGTGGATCCGTTCGATACCTTCGATTTCATTGATCAGACGCAGAAGATCTGCGAAGTCCACGCCATTTTCTTCATTTTTATAGCAATAGCCGTTGTGGTGAGGGCTCACGCCGTAGGAGTTTACGTTTTGACCCAGCAGCGTAACTTCTTTTACCCCATCGGCAGCCAGTGCCTTGATTTCCGCAACGATATCCTCCGGACGACGGCTGCGTTCACGGCCGCGGGTATAGGGTACGATACAGTAGTTGCAGAAGTTATTGCAGCCGTACATGATGTTCACGAAGGACTTGAAGGGATACAGGCGCTTCACCGGAAGGCCTTCCACCACGTCGCCATCTTCGTTCCACACGTCGATCAGCTGCTTCTTCTGAAGCATCACCTTTTCGATCAGCTTGGGGAATTCACAAATATTATGTGTTCCAAAGACCAAATCTACCCAGGGATAATTCATCTTCAGATTGTCGATGATGTGCTGCTGCTGCATCATACAACCACAGACCGCCAGTGTCAGTCCGGGGGTATTCAGCTTTCTCTTCTTTAACATTCCCAGCGTTCCGAAGAACTTGGTATCTGCATTTTCTCGGATACTGCAGGTATTTAAAACGATCAGATCCACGCCCTTGTCGTCGAATCGCTGCTCGTAACCCATTTCGATCAGCATTCCCGCCAAAGTCTCCGAATCGTGTTCATTCATCTGACATCCGAATGTTTGTATAAAAAATGTTTTTTTCTGTTCCATAAATAGATTTCTCCAATCCATAATCTCTGCGGCAGCCGGCCGCTCCGCAACGTCACAGTCACCCCGCTATCATACCACAGCGTCATTGAAATTTCAAGGCTTCCGACCATAAGGTTGCTTTTTTCCCAACAATATAGTAAGATTCTACTATTACGACATATCAGGAGGAACTCCCACATGCTTCAACACAAAAAACTGATTATTTTCGACATGGATGGAACGCTGATCGACTCCATCGGGATCTGGAATGACATCGACTGCGATTTACTGAAACAGCTCAGCGGCCGTGATCACGACCCCGTTTTGGTTCAGAAGCAGCGCGATGAAACACTGCGCCAGTACCGTCAGGATCCTGATCCCTACCTGCGCTACAGCGAATTCCTTGCGGAAACCCACCAGTTGAAAGAAAGCGGTGAGGAGATCGTAAAGCTCCGCTATGAAATTGCCGCCAACTATCTGCGTACAAAAATCGACTACAAAGCCGGTGTTCCTGAATTTCTGAAGGAACTAAAGGCCCGCGGATACGACATGGTCATCGCTTCCATCACCAAGAAGAAGAACATGACGGTCTATCGTACCGAGAACGTCAATCTCATATCCAAGGCTCCCATCGACGAATACTTCAAAAAGTTCTACACCCAAGAGGACGTGAAAGAAACGAAACCCAATCCTGAGATCTATCTGAAGGTCCTCAGTGATTTCAATATGAATCCGGAAGACTGTTTCATCTTCGAAGACTCTCTGGTAGGTGTGGAAGCTGCTAATGCTGCCGGTATTGAGGTCGCAGCTATGTACGACAAATACTCCGACCGGGATCGTGCGAAGATCAACCTGTTGTCGAAATATCAATTCCATGACTTCTTCGAAGTATTAAAAGCCATCGAAAACTAACATCTTATTATAAAAAAGAAAGGCTATGTCACGATCGTCTGCATT
>JAFOGM010000228.1 GCA_017386805.1 Bacillota bacterium | reverse complement strand
TAGGTGAGAAAGAGATGGCGTGTGACCCGGACTTTGGAAATGGTATGTGGCCCAAGGGCGTCCGGAGTGATCTTTTCGTTTCCGATCCCTGCAATCAACACTTTCAGCCGGTCGTGGAAGGGGATCAGCTTTCGAAGTTCTGCGGCAACCGCTTCGCTGGTGGCTTCTGCAGCGCTCAGTTCTTCGCTGAGGAGTTCCGGAGTTTCGATGGTGATGTAGGTTCCGCAGGGTTTATGGAGCTGAAGAGAGGCTACCTTGGTGGTGACTGAGATATTCGTGGTCAGGATCTGGAGAGACCCCCTGGATTCTTCAAGGGAAATCCCCGGAATATGGCGTTTCGAAGTACTTTTCAGCATGGCAGCGCTTTCAATGGCCAGGTCGGTATAAAGCATCGTGTATTCCTTTCAAAATTGTATAAAAAAATTTAGATTTTCGATATTTTTTGCTTGCAATTTAGATCTTATTCGGATATAATTGAACCTGCGATATTTTACGAAAGTGGGGTGAAATAAAATGGCAAACATTAAATCTGCAAAGAAGAGAATCAGCGTAATCGCAAAGAAGACCGCGGCTAACAGAAGAGTCAAGGGTCATCTGAAGGCGATCGTTAAGAACTTCGATAAGGCATTAGCTGAAGGCGATTTCGAAACCGCAGCAGCTAAGAAGGCTCTGGCTGAAAAGAAATTCATGCAGGCAGCTGCTAAGGGTACTATCCATAAGAACGCAGCTTCCAGAAAAGTTTCTAGAATGGCTAAGGCTTTCAAGAAGGCTCAGGCAGAAGCTTAATCTCACCCGTCCCCACCGTGCATAAGTTAAATGCACAAAAGCGGAATGAACGCGGATAAACCAGGATGTGTCTCCCTGGTTTTTTCTCTTTTTGACGTGATTCCCGGGACGGGTAAGAATACTTCCCTTGAACTGTGCATATACTAAATCAGAACATCTGCACAGCGAAAAGGGGAAGAAAATGAAACATAAGAAACAATTCAACGTCGTAGTCCTTATACTTTGTGTGGCTATGGCGTTTTTTATTCGGGAAAAGGCATCTGCCTTGGACTCTGTACCGTATCCAGTGACCTCTCTGGCTCTGTCATTGACGGAACTGGCAGTTCCTATGTCTGCTGTGGAGCCAAGGGAACCGGAACCGACGGAAACAGAGGAGCCGGAAACACCGGTGGAAGATTCCGGTTCCGATCAGGAGAAAAAAGACGAAGAAATCATTCCGTCAAAGAATGAAGAGGAAAAGAAGCCTAGCCAGGAGATTGAGGTTGCCGACAGTGTGAAATCACCGCAGGTGTTGATCTACCATACTCACACCACGGAATCCTACCAGCCGGTGACGGAAGGAAACTTCCATTCGGTCAACAAGACGGGAACAGTGCGGGAAGTGGGAGACGTTCTGGCGCAGCGGCTGGAAGAGCTGGGCTATGCGGTGATCCACGACGAAACCATCCATGACAATCCCTCTTACAGCCAGTCTTATTCCCGGTCGCTGGAAACGGCCAAGTCCTATCTGAATCAATATCCTGGAATTGCGTTGGTGGTGGATCTTCACAGGGATGCTGCAGGTTATCCGGGATCCGTTGGAAAAGTCCATTCGGTAGAGGGGAAGAATGCTGCGGCATATGGCTTTGTGATCGGGCAGGGAAATCCCAATCTGTCTGCACTGAACCAAACTGTAGCGGAACTGAATCAGACTGCCGGATCCTTATATCCGGGATTTACGGGAAAGATCATCGAGAAAGAATATAAATTCAATCAGTACATATCGGATCATCACGTTTTGGTGGAAGTGGGAAATAACGAAAATACCATTGAACAGGCGAAGATGACGGGGTATTATCTTGCAGATATCTTTGCGGCCTATCTGGAAGGGCGCGGGATCGGAAAGGGGCTGTAATATGGAATTCTTTCGCAGAGCAGTATTATTTCTCATGGGGTTTATGGCAGGGGCTGCCATCATGATTGCAGATGACCGGATGGCTCTGCAATATTGTTGCAAAAACCTATGGGATATGCTATAATATCATGGCTAATATCTAAGTAGTAATATATGGAGGAGCTATGAGTTCTTATCAGCAATACATTCGAAATTTCAGTATCATTGCCCATATCGACCACGGTAAGTCCACCCTGGCGGACCGTCTTTTGGAAACCACCGGCTGTGTATCTACCCGTGATATGAAGGAACAGTTCCTGGACAACATGGAACTGGAACGTGAACGTGGGATCACAATCAAATTACAGACCACCCGTCTGGTATACAAAGCGAAAGACGGAAATGAATATATCTTGAATCTGATCGATACTCCGGGACACGTGGACTTCAACTATGAAGTATCCCGAAGCCTGGCTGCCTGTGAAGGTGCGATCCTGGTGGTTGACTCCACTCAGGGGGTAGAAGCCCAGACTCTGGCCAACGTATATCTGGCTCTGGATGAAGACCTGGAAATCGTTCCTGTTATCAATAAGATCGACCTGCTCAGCGCTCGTCCGGACGAAGTAAAGGACGAAATCGAAGAACTGATCGGTATTGACGCTCAGGATGCGCCTCTGATCAGTGCGAAGAACGGGATCAACATCGAAGATGTTCTGGAAGCTGTGGTACAGAAGGTGCCTGCTCCCACCGGAGATCCCAACGGTAAGCTGAAGGCCATGATCTTCGACTCTTATTATGACAATTATAAGGGTGTTGTCATCTATGCAAGAGTCATGGATGGTTCCGTCAAGAAGGGCGATACCATTCTGATGATGAACACTCAGAAGAAGTACGAAGTCACCGAAGTTGGTGTCAACGCTCCCGGACAGGTTCCCTGTGCAGAATTGGGTACCGGTATGGTAGGTTACATCTGCGCTTCCATCAAGCAGGTTTCTGACGCTCGCGTTGGGGATACCATCACTCTGGCAGATGATCCTGCCGAAGAAGCTCTGCCTGGTTATAAGAAGGTACAGCCCATGGTATACTGCGGTATCTATCCGGCTGGTGACGAAAAATATGAAAACGTTAAAGATGCGCTGGAAAAGCTGCAGGTCAACGACGCAGCCTTCCTGTTCGAACCGGAAACTTCCACCGCGTTAGGTTTCGGTTTCCGCTGCGGCTTCTTGGGACTGTTACACATGGAAATCATTGTGGAACGTCTGGAACGTGAATTCGACCTGGGAATCATCACCACATCTCCCAGCGTAATCTACCGTGTTGTCATGACCGACGGTACGGTAAAGATGATCCAGAACCCGTCCAACCTGCCTACACCGCAGGAAATCGCTCACATCGAAGAGCCCATGGTTAAGGCTGACATCATGCTGCCCAACGAATACGTAGGTTCCATCATGGAACTGTGTCAGGATCGCCGCGGTAAGATGACTCACATGGAATATATCACCGAGACCCGCGTTCTGCTGCATTATGAAATGCCGCTGAACGAAGTTATCTACGACTTCTTCGATGCCTTGAAGTCCAAGACCAGAGGTTACGGCTCCATGGATTATGAATTCCTGCGCTATGAAAAGTCCAATGTAGTGAAGATGGACATTCTCTTAAACAAGAGTCTGGTGGACGCATTCGCAATGATCGTTCACGAATCGAAGGCTGCACAGAGAGGCCGCTTCGTCTGCGAAAAGCTGAAGGAAGTTATCCCCATGCACCAGTTCGAAGTTCCCATCCAGGCGGCAATCGGTCAGAAGGTCATCGCCCGCGAAACCGTTCGTGCGTACCGTAAGGACGTACTTGCGAAGTGCTACGGCGGTGACATCTCCCGTAAGAGAAAGCTGCTGGAAAAGCAGAAGGAAGGGAAGAAGAGAATGCGTCAGTTCGGTACGGTAGAAGTTCCGCAGGAAGCCTTCACTGCAGTACTGAAGTACGACGACAACAAATAGCTTCGATTTACTTACGACATAATAAAATCCCCCGATCGATCGGGGGATTTGTTGTTTTTTGATTTGAACTTCTGGAAATTATGCCACCAGGAAGAACTTGATCAGGAAGATCAGGCTCAGGATATAGGTCAGAGCGGAAACGTCCTTTGTTTTACCGGTAGCAACGTTCATGAAGGTGTAGGTGATCAGTGCCAGACCG
>JAFOGM010000227.1 GCA_017386805.1 Bacillota bacterium | reverse complement strand
TTCATCACCGGCCTTCTCCTGGCCCTTCCGCTGCGCCCGGAAGACAGCACCATTTATATGACAACACCGCTGCAGTCTGCCTCCTACGTGGATCTGACTCTCAGCGTTTTAAAAGAATATGGAATCACCATCCATAACGACAATCACAGAACCTATCACATCCCCGGAAATCAGACCTTCCGGATCCGCGACTTCGCTGTGGAAGCCGACTTCTCCGGTGCTGCCTTTTTCCTGGCAGCTGCCGCCCTTGGCCGGCCTCTGGAACTGATGGGTCTGAACTTACAGTCCGTTCAGGGCGACCGGGCCTTTCTGGATCTTTTGGAACAGGCCGGTTATGCGCTGAATCCCGGTCCCAACGGTGGGATCACCATCAGCGGACCTGCCCGACCGAAGCCCCTTACCGTGGACGTAGGCGACATCCCCGATCTGGTACCGCCCCTGGCAGCCTTCCTGGCCTTTGCTGACGGCGAAAGCCGGATCTTCAATGCCGGCCGTCTCCGCATCAAGGAAAGCGATCGTCTGGCAACCGTCACCCGTCAGCTGAACAACTTAGGCGCCGACGTTACCGAAGGCGAGGACTACCTGATCATCCGCGGGAAGGAACGCCTTACCGGCGGTCGTTGTCACGGAGAAAACGATCATCGCATCGCCATGATGTGCGCTCTGGCTTCCATCGGCTGTGACGGACCTGTTACCTTAACAGATTATGCATGCGTAAAGAAGTCCTATCCCGGCTTCTGGAACGATTTCATGGGCATGGATCCCACTTGCCCTGATACAAAGGAGGAATTCTGATGAATACCTTTGGCGAACAACTGAAACTTTCGATCTTCGGAGAATCCCACGGAAACGGCATCGGGATCGTGGTGGACGGACTCCCGCCCGGTCTTGCTGTGGATGAAGCTTTCATCGCTTCGGAATTGGCCCGCAGAGCCCCCGGAAACAGTCCTCTGGCCACACCCCGAAAGGAAGCGGACCAGGTGGAAATTTTAAGCGGCGTATTCAACGGCTATACCACCGGTGCTCCTCTCTGCGGTATGATCCGAAACACCAATACCCGTTCCAAAGATTACACACCGGAGCTCCCCAGACCGGGACACGCGGATCTGACAGCTCACATCAAATACAAAGGCTTTACCGATCATCGCGGCGGCGGTCACTTCAGCGGCCGTCTCACTGCGCCCTTAGTCTTCGCCGGAGCCCTCTGCAAGAGCCTTCTGGCCAACAACGATATCCATGTCGAAGCCATGATCACCGAAATCGCCGGTATCTCTGGAAACGGTCTTACCGAAGCTATGGAAGCTGCCATTTTACAGGCAAGAGCCGACGGCGATTCCGTAGGTGGGATCATCCAGTGCATCGGAAAAAATCTTCCTGCAGGCTTAGGTTCTCCCTTCTTCGGTTCTGTGGAAAGCCGACTGGCTTCTATGCTCTATTCCATTCCGGCGGTAAAAGCCGTGGAATTCGGCGACGGTTTTGAATTGACAAAAATGCACGGAAGCCAGGCCAATGACGCCATTGTCAAGAGCGCCGAAGGCGCGGCTGCCGCAGGTTACGAAACGAAAACCAATCACAACGGCGGAATCAACGGCGGAATCACCAACGGTATGGATGTGGTCTTCCGCGTCGGCATCAAACCCACGCCTTCCATTTCCAAACCTCAGGAAACCGTAAATCTGATCACCGGCGAACCTGCCGTTTTAGAGATCCACGGCCGCCACGACCCCTGTATCGTACCCAGAGCTGTCTGCGTGGTGGAAGCTGCCGCAGCCATCGTGTTTGCGGATCTTCTGCTCTGCCAGTGGTCCGATGGTGTGAGAAAGGACCGATAAGCCATGAAGGATAATATCGTTCTTATCGGGATCATGGGCTGCGGAAAAAGTTCTCTGGGAAAACAGCTGGCCAAGCGTCTTTCCAAGACCTTTGTGGATATGGATGCGGTGATCGAAAAAGAAGCCGGAATGACCATCACCCAAATGTTTGAAACATTCGGCGAGCCTTATTTCCGTGATAAAGAAACGGAACTCTGCCGCCGCCTTTCCAAACAGACCGGCCTGGTCATCTCCACCGGAGGCGGTATCGTGGGCCGCGAAGAAAACATGACCGCTCTGGGCGAAACCGGAACGATCATTTTCATCGACCGGAATCCCAGCATCATCATCCGTACCATCAATGCCGAAAAACGGCCGCTGATCCGGGACAACCCCCAGCGGCTGCTGGACATACACAAACAGCGTCTTCCTTTGTACCGGAAGTATGCTGATCGGATCGTTCCCAACAACCGATCCTTCCGCGAAGCCATCAACCGTTTGATGGCCGATATCACTGAAAACAGCGAGAGGTAACCCTATGCTATTGATTCTGAAACCCGAAGCAAAACCGGAATCCATCCAGAACCTGGCGGATCGCCTGCAATCTCTGGGCTTTATCGTTCAGGACATTCTGGAAGAACATACCCATATGCTGCTTCTGGCCGGAGATACCACCTACGTGGACTGCGACCAGTTTGCGCGCATCGATATCGTGGACTCCATTATGAAGGTTTCCGAGCCTTACAAGCTGGCCGGCCGCAAATTCCATCCCGACGACACCGTCATCGATGTCTGCGGTCAGAAGATCGGCGGCAATCACTTCGCCGTCATTGCCGGTCCCTGCTCCGTGGAGTCGGAAGCGCAGATCCTGGCCGTGGCGGAAAGCGTCAAAGCTTCCGGTGCAGCCTTCATCCGCGGCGGTGCATTCAAACCCCGTACCTCTCCCTACACCTTCCAGGGACTGGGTTTGGACGGACTGGAACTGCTGAAGAAAGCCCGTCAAAAAACAGGCCTCCCTGTGGTCAGCGAAATCATGAACAACAATCACCTGGAAGAGTTCCATCGGGACGTGGACATCATCCAGATCGGTGCCAGAAATATGCAGAACTTCAGCTTGCTGCGGGAGGTTGGACAACTGAAAAAGCCCGTCCTCATTAAGCGCGGTCTGGCCAATACGGTGGACGAGCTTCTCATGGCCGCGGAACATCTGATGGTAGCCGGTGCGAAAGACATCATCCTCTGCGAACGAGGGATCCGCACCTTTGAGACTGCCACCAGAAATACGCTGGACCTGTCTGCCGTTCCCATCCTTCACAAAAAGACACACCTCCCCGTCATCGTGGATCCTTCCCACGGAACAGGAAGCTGGACGCTGGTGGAACCCATGGCGCTGGCAGCGGTTGCCGCAGGCGCAGACGGCCTCATGATCGAGGTCCACAACCAGCCGGAAGCCGCTCTCTGTGACGGTTCTCAGTCTCTGACCCCGGAAAACTTCGAAAAGATGATGAAGAAGATCTTCCGGATCCGCGAAGTCATTGCAGAATAAGGAGCATTTCATGAATACGGATTGTTTGAATGAAGTCCGGGCAAAAATCAACGATGTAGACCAGCAGCTGATGACGCTGTTCAAGGAACGGATGCTGTTGTCGGAAGAGGTTGCCCGCATCAAAAAAGAAAATAACATCCCTCTGGTGGATTCCGGCCGCGAAGCTCAGGTCATCCAGCGCGCCATCCAGATCACCGGAGAGGAATTCAAAGAAGAAACCACGATTTTAGTCCAGATGCTGATGGATCTCTCCAAAGCCTGGCAGAAAAAGGTGCTGTAATGTCCAGAATCCAAAAAATCGTCATCGCCTGCGACTCCTTTAAGGGAAGCTGCAGCGCCATCGATGTAACCCGACATTTAGAAGAAGGCTTATTGCGCTATCGCCCCGACCTGAACATCGTCAAGGTCCCTGTGGCAGACGGCGGCGAAGGAACAGTGGATGCGTTGCTGTTCGCCACCGGCGGCGATTGGATCGAAACTCCGGCAGCCGACCCGCTGGGTCGTTCCCGCATGGCCAGC
>JAFOGM010000226.1 GCA_017386805.1 Bacillota bacterium | reverse complement strand
GGTTTTGGTGTTGTAGTTATATGTGGTAGCCAGAGTATTCTTCTGCGCAATATAGGACGCATACATGTGTTCAAAGGCTTCTTTTCTCACGCGTCTGTCGTGGCTCTGCATGAAGCCGATGTAATTTCCATGGGTCACTTCCACGGTTTCCCCATCTTCATCCACAATGGTACCGAACTTGATGTCCGCATCGTTGATCATGGAGAAAATATCATTGGTTGCGGAAGTCACTTCGCTCATCTGGGCCAGGATGTTTTCCTCTGCCTTGGTGAGAACGTGTTCCTTTTCACGGAACAGTTCGTCGAACATGTGAGCGTACATCTTCAGGCCTTCGGTTTCTTCCATGAACTGCTTCACGGTCTCTTCCGGGATTTCCAGCAGTTCCGGAGTGAAGAAGGCAGTCTGCGCGGAAATGCGGGCCAGCATGGTCTGCGCCTTATCGGTCATGGCCTGGGTCGCACCCACACGGTTATCTTCATCGCGCTTCATTCTGGCGTACACATACACCTTTTCGGCAACCAGCCACAGCTGGTCTCTGGCGGTCATGGCTTCTAACAGCGCTTCGCCGCTGTCTCCCAGGTGACCGGAAAATGCTGTGAACTGCTCGCCCAGCTCCAGCGCCTTCTTCATGGCATCTTCCCATGCAGAGGCGTCAGCGAACATATCTTCAATATCCCACTTGAATTCCTGCGGAATATCCTGTCTCTGTTTTGTCTTTTTTTCAATTCCCATTTGCGTTACCCTTCCTTGTTGTTTGGATTAGTGTTTCCACACACTTCTATTTTATCACGCTTTGGCCGGAGAATCCACTTTTGCATCCACGAAAATACCCGCGATGATGATTACAAAGCCAACGATGACCATGAGGCTGGGATATTCGTGAAGGAAGATCGCTGTCCAGGTGGGAGCCAAAATCATTTCCCAAAGAGCGATCACCGCTGCCTTCTGAGGGGTGGTTCTTGCAACGCCGGTGTTGTAGAAGGCGTAACCGAAAGCTACGTTTACAACACCCAGCAGGAAGATGATCAGCCAGTCCTGACCGCTGAAGGCCAGAACATCGGTCACCTTAGGCGGTAAGAATGTAAATACGAAGAAGGCGGTAAACAAGTTAGCCAGACAGGTCAGACCCAGGACATTGTCCTTCCCTGCCTTCTTGACACCTACGGTCATGAAAGCGAAACTGATACTTTCTGTCAAAGCGATCAGGTTCCCCACCATGGTGCTGCCTTCCAGACCGGTCATCATAAACAGCACGACCCCAACGGAGATCATGATTACAGGAACCAGACGCTTCTTATCCAGTTTCTTTGTCAGGTATGTGTTCACCAGGAACAGCCAGACAATGCTTGCGTACTGCATGCCGATGGCAATGGCGGAAGAGGTGGCTCTCAGCGCCATAACGATGCCCACAGACAGTCCGCAATAAGCAGACAGATACAGCAACATCCAGGGCGACCAGTTCAGCTTTTTCGGGCGCAGGAACGGCAGCAATACCACGCCGGCGATGGTTGCCCGGCAGCCAGCAGTCAATAAGGCATCTACATTGATGAATTTTACCAAAGGGGCATTCAAGCTCCAAAAGAGCGCTCCCAGAAATACCAGCATACCGCCGGAAATCTTCATATTCTTCATTCTTGTCTCCTCCTATTCTCCGTCTCCATCCAAGGCTTTGGTTCCATCACGTACAAAGGAAATGATGATGGAACTCATACAGAACAGTTCTGCAAAGATGCCGGAAATGGAATGGGTATGGATATCATAGATCAGCCAGGACGGGGAGTTCACCAGGAAGTTGGCCATACGGATCTTCTTTCCGTTTCTGGACCAGCTGAAAATGGTCATAGTCACCATG
>JAFOGM010000225.1 GCA_017386805.1 Bacillota bacterium | reverse complement strand
GTAAAGAAGGATGGAAGAAGTACCGAGATCCAGAGACTGATCGGACGTTCTCTGCGTTCCGTTGTGGATCTGGAAAAGCTGGGTGAACGCAGCATCTACATCGACTGCGACGTGATCCAGGCCGACGGCGGTACCAGAACCGCATCCATCACCGGTGCGTTCGTGGCTATGGTTCAGTCTATGAAGAAGCTGAAGGCAGATGGTCTGATCCAGGAAGTCCCCATTACCAGCTTCCTGTCCGCTGTCAGCGTAGGTAAGGTTGCGGATCAGCTGATGCTGGATCTGTGCTACGAAGAAGACTCCAGAGCACAGGTGGATATGAACGTGATCATGACCGACGACGGTCGTTTTGTGGAACTGCAGGGTACCGGCGAAGAAGCACCCTTCACTGCAGAGGAAATGGTTGGTCTGGTAGCTCTGGCAAAGAAGGGCTGCGAAGAACTGTGTAAGGCTCAGAAGGAAATCATCGGCGAACTGTAGGTCTTGAGAAAGACGGGAGGAAGAACTATGATCATCGTAGCTGCGACTCAGAACAAACATAAAATCGAAGAAATTTCGGCGATCACCAAGCTGTTCGGAATGGAGATCATCTCCAGAAAGGATGCCGGTGTTCCGGACTTTGAAGTGGAAGAAGACGGCGAAACCTTTGAAGAGAACTCCGAAAAGAAGGCGAGAGCCATCATGGAAGCCTGCGGTAAGATCACCATTGCCGACGATTCCGGCCTGATGGTGGATGCCCTGGGCGGAGCGCCCGGCGTGTACTCTGCGCGCTATGCAGGCGAAGATGGAAACGATGCCAAGAACAATGTGAAGCTTCTGGCTGTGTTATCCGACGTTCCCATGGAACAGAGAACAGCAAAGTTCGTTTCCGTAATCACCATGGTCTATCCGGACGGAACCAAGTTAGTAGCCCGCGGTGAAGTACGCGGCCACATCATGTTCGAGGAAAAGGGTGAAAACGGCTTTGGTTATGACCCCCTGTTCGTTCCGGAAGGATTCCGAAAGACCTTTGCGGAACTGACCTCCGAAGAAAAGAACCACATCAGCCACAGAGCCAATGCACTCCGTGAACTGGAACGGTTGTTACAGGAAAGAAATGCAGTGGAAGCTGCGGAATAAGACAATCAAAAAGCCTCTGCGTAATGCAGAGGCTTTGTTGTTTAGTGAACGATGCGAACGGAGATGATCCCTTCGAATTCCAGAGCCTTTTTGATTTCGGCTTCGTCGATGGTGCTGTCCACGTCGATCAGAGTATACGCATAATCGCCCTTGGAACGGTTGATCATGTCGCTGATGTTGATATTCAGTTCCGCGAAGATGTTGGTGATCTGGTTGATCATCTTCGGGATGTTCTTGTTCATAACGCCGATTCTTGCCTTAGTTCTCTTGGGACCTAAGGAGCAAGCCGGGAAGTTCACGGAGTTGGTGATGTTCAGATTTTCGATGTAGTCCATCATCTGATTTACAGCCATCACTGCGCAGTTGTCTTCCGCTTCCTGAGTGGATGCGCCTAAGTGGGGCATGCAGATGACACCGGGGTGACCCAGAGTGGTGTCGTTGGGGAAGTCGGAAACGTACTTGGCAACTTTACCGCTATCCAGCGCTTCCAGCATATCCTTTTCGTTCACCAGCTTATCTCTGGAGAAGTTCAGGAAGATCACGCCATCCTTCATCAGCTTGATCTTTTCTGCATTGATCATGCCCTTGGTGGAATCCATGGCAGGAACGTGGATGGAGAGGTAGTCGCACTGCGGTAACAGAGCGTCCAGATTTCCGGTCACGGGGATGGAGTTGGACAGGATGTGAGCTGCGTGAACGGTGATGTAGGGGTCGTAACCGATGACCTTCATTCCCAGTTCTTCTGCTGCGTTGGCAACCTGTACGCCTACGGCGCCCAGGCCGATAACGCCCAGTGTCTTTCCGTAGAGTTCGGAACCTACGAACTGGCTCTTACCCTTTTCAGTAGCCTTGGCGATGCCCAGTTCACCGCAGGTTTCTCTCAGGTTTGCGGTCCATGCCAGAGCGGGAGAAACGTTTCTCGCAGCCACCAGCAGAGCACACAGAACCAGTTCCTTTACAGCGTTGGCATTGGCACCGGGGGTGTTGAATACAACGATCCCTTCTTCCGCACAGCGATCGATGGGGATGTTGTTGACGCCCGCGCCTGCGCGGGCGATTGCCACCAGCTTGTCAGAGAACTCCATGCTGTGCATGTCGGCGCTGCGGACTAAGATCCCTTCCGCATCAGCCACGTTCTCGGTCAGTGTATAGTTGGGTCCCAGCAGGCAGGTACCTACGTGGGAAATCTTATTCAGTGTTGCAATATTGTACATGATAGTCTTCCTTGCTTTGATTTATTTTGCGTTCTCTTCTTCGAACTTCTTCATGAAGGCAATCAGCGCTTCCACACCTTCCATGGGCATCGCGTTGTAGATGGATGCTCTCATACCGCCGATGGAACGGTGGCCGCCCAGGTTCACCAGACCAGCTGCCTTGGCTTCCGCAACGAACTTCTTGTCCAGAGCTTCATCGCCGGTAACGAAGACAACGTTCATCAGGGAACGGTCTTCCTTGGCAACGGGAGCGGTGTACAGCTTGGAGCCGTCGATGTAATCGTATAACATCTGAGCCTTCTTGCGGTTCTTTTCTTCCAGAACCTTCACGCCGCCCTGCTTCTTGATCCACTGGAAGGTCAGACCTGCGATGTAGATGCCGTAGGTGGGGGGAGTGTTGTACATGGAATCGTTGTCCGCCATGATCTTGTAATCCATCATGGAGGGAGTGGATTCGGGAGCGAAGCCGATCAGATCTTCGCGGATGATGACGATGGTCACACCAGCGGGACCGATGTTCTTCTGCGCACCTGCCCAGATGATACCGAACTTGGTGACATCCACTTCTTCGGATAAGATGCAAGAAGAGAAGTCAGCAACCAGAGGAATGTCTCCGGTTTCCGGGTATTCGGCAAAGCGGCTTCCGTAGATGGTGTTGTTGGCGCAGATATATACGTAATCAGCGTCTTCGCGGAAGTCTTCCTTGGATACCTTGGGAATATAAGTGAAAGTCTTGTCTTCAGAAGAAGCTACGACCTTGGAATCGCCGAACTTCTTTGCTTCCTTCGCAGCCTTCTTCGCCCAGGAACCGGTGACGATGTAGTCAGCCTTCTTGGAATTGCGCATCAGGTTCGCGGGAACCATGGCAAACTGCATGTGGCCGCCGCCCTGCAAGAACAGTACCTTGTAGTTGTCGGGAATGTTCATGATCTCACGGAGATCTTTTTCAGCGGTGTCGATGATGGCTTTGAATTCTGCGGAACGATGACTCATTTCCATAACGGACATACCAGAGCCGTTACAATTTGTCATTTCTCTTGCAGCCTGCTCCAGTACCTCTAAAGGTAGCATGGAGGGACCAGCGGAAAAGTTATACACTCTTTCATTGAAACTCATAGTAATTTCCTCCTGCTTTCATAAGAAAAAAATACAATTTAACAATTTTCAATTATATCACTATATGATACAATGGTAAAGACAGAAAACTGTTTGTTCCGACCAAATTTTGGTGTTTTAGTGTCAGTTTTCTCTCAAATCCAGTATATATTCAGGAGGAATTCATTATGAAATATTTGATCGTAGTTCCCGATGGCGCAGCTGATGAACCTATCGAAGCCCTGGGTGGAAAGACTCCGTTACAGACTGCAAATATGCCCCATATCAACGCTTTGGCGAAACTGGGCGAAGTGGGTATGGTCAGCACCGTTCCCGAAGGGATTGCCCCGGGAAGCGACGCAGCGAACCTGTCCGTTATGGGTTATGACCCGAAGACCTACCTGACCGGCCGTTCTCCTCTGGAAGCTGCTTCCATCGGTATCGATATGAACGACACCGACGTGGCTTTCCGTACCAATATCGTAACATTAGAAGGCGACGGCGCTTATGAAGACCTGATCGTGAAGGATCACAGCTCCGGCGATATCACCACTGCCGAAGCGGATCAGCTGATCCAGGCGGTGAATGAAGCCTTTGCCAACGATAAGATCCAGTTCTACACCGGTGTCAGCTATCGTCACTGCATGATCGTTCACGAAGGCAGCACCGCTTACGAACTGACTCCGCCCCACGACATTCTGACCCGTCAGGCGGGACCGTACCTGCCCAAGGGCGAAGGTGCGGAATTCATCACCGATATGATGAAGAAGAGCTATGAGATCCTGAAGGACCATCCGGTGAACGTGGCTCGTCGTGAAAAGGGCCTGAATCCGGCCAATTCTCTGTGGATCTGGGGCCAGGGAAAGAAGCCTCAGCTGTCCTCTTTCTATGATAAGTATCAGATCAACGGTGCAACCATTTCCGCGGTGGACCTGATCAAGGGCATCGGCGTATGCGCTGGTCTGGAAACCATCGACGTGGAAGGGGCAACAGGTACCATCCACACCAACTTCGACGGTAAGGCGGAAGCTGCCATCGAAGCGTTCAAGCGCGGCGTGGACTTCCTGTACGTACATCTGGAAGCTCCCGACGAATGTTCTCACCAGGGAGATATGCCCGGTAAGATCAAGTCTCTGGAACTGATCGACGAAAAGGTGGTGGGTCCTGTGATCGACTATCTGAAGTCCACCGGTGAAGATTTCCGCTTCCTGATCGTCCCCGACCATCAGACCCCGCTGTCCATCCGCACTCACAAGGGCCGTCCGGTTCCCTATGTGTTCTTTGACAGTGCCAAGGCAGAGACTGCGGATGAAAGCCATGCCTTCAACGAAGAATCCGGTGCATCTTCCGGACTGTTCTTCGCCAACGGCTATGAACTGACCGACCACTTCTTTGGAAAGTAGTTCAGACAACAACCAACGAGATAAAGGAAAGAATAACGTATGAAGAGAAAATTATGGATCCTGTTGTTGACCCTGATCATGCTTCTGGGCAGTGTGACACCTTCCTTCGGTGCGTCTGCATTTCCGGAACTGATCGGTGAAACCGCCATCGTCATGGACATGAAGACCGGTGAGATCCTCCATGAGAAAAATGCTCATGAACAGAGATATCCTGCCAGCACCACCAAGGTCATGACCACCATTCTGACTCTGGAACATTTTAAAGATCTGAATGAAAAGCTGGTTGTGGACGATGTAACTCCTTTCGAAGTGGAAGGGAGCCATATCGCACTGGAACCGAAAGAAGTCCTGACCGTACATCAGCTGCTGGGCGGTTTGTTGACGGAATCGGCCAACGACTGTGCCCTGGTACTGGGGAAGCATGTGGGTGGAAGTACCGAGGACTTTGCCCGCATGATGAATCAGAAGGCCAAGGAACTGGGAGCGCTGAACACCAATTTCGTGAACCCCAACGGCCTGCACAATCCGGAACATAAGTCCACGGCCTATGACCTGGCCATGATGGCGCGGTACGCTATGACCAATCCGGCTATCAGCCCCATCTTCCGTGAGTTTGTTACTACATACAAGTATGAAATCCCTGTAACCAACGTGAAGAACGAAATGCGTCACCTGTATAACACCAATCGTCTGTTATACGATACGGTGAATAAAGTCTACGTAGGAAATCAGAAGCGCGTTTGTAAGTATGAAGGCGTTACCGGGATCAAGACCGGTTACACCAGCCACGCCGGCGGTTGCCTGATTGCCAGTGCGGAACGCAACGGTTCGGAATTCCTGACCGTTACCCTGAAGTCCACCGATATGGGCCGCTTTGCGGATTCCATCGCCATGCTGGACTGGGCCTTTGCAAATTACCGCACCTATCAGGCCCTGTCTCAGGGTGATCCTGTGGGTGAAGTCAACGTAAAGCGCGGTGCGGTGAAGACCGTGAAGGCAGCTTGTGCTGCGGACATCTTTACCACCATTCCCATGGAAGCGGAAGACTCCTTCGTTACCACCAAGGTGATCATGAATGAAACCGTTCAGGCACCGGTTTCCAAGAATCAGGTGGTAGGTAAGATCCAGGTCTACGAAGGCGAAGAACTGGTAGGCGAATACGATGCCGTGGCTGTGGAAGCCGTGGAAAAGGGAGGCCTGTTATCCATCTTTGGTCTGGACAATGCTCAGGCGAAGAAGGTATACATCGGTTTCGTTGTGACAATTCTTCTGATCATGGCTCTGTTCTGGAGCTGGGTGGCTTATAAGAAGCGTCAGATCGCCAAGAGAAAGGCAAGACGTGAAGAACGCCAGAAACGTATCGCAGAAGCGAAAGCGCAGAAGGAACAGGAAGATGAAGAATACCGGAAACGTGCGGAATGGGAAAAAGAGTACGATAAACGGTATGAAAATCGATACAGATAACATATGACAAAAAATAACGAGAGGACGCAAGTTGCGTCCTCTTTTTTTACAGGTCGAATTTATGGATCCGGTCAAAAGGCTGTACGAAACAGTCGAAGCGAACGGCCTTTCCTTCCTGGGCGTAGTCGGGTTTCAGCCCGGCCAGCCAGGGGCCTTTGGGCGGTCGCTTGATGATCAGCTTTTTCGGTCTGGTCGTCATAGCTGCACGGACCAGAGCCTTTTCATCGTCGCAGGGCATCTCCAGCTTCTGGATCATCTGGAGTTTTTTCTTTACGAGAGCACTCTTCTGACGTTCCGGGAACATGGGGTCCAGAAGGATCACGTCCGGGGAAACAACATCCGGTTCGCTGCGGTCCAGCGACAGCGCCAACGCATTCAGCGCTTCGATGCTGTCCTCGTTTCGCAGCGTCATGCGGGCAACGATGGGAGCTAGTTCCGGGATCTCCTTCGCCCGTTCCAATGCATCAGCCAGCAGCTGCGCAATGACCGGGTTTCGTTCGAAGAGCGTTACCTGGAAGCCTGCGGCGGCAAGCAGCAGCGAGTCTTCACCGAGACCGGCGGTGGCGTCGATTGCCGTGAGAGGATGATCGGCATCTTTGATCTTT
>JAFOGM010000224.1 GCA_017386805.1 Bacillota bacterium | reverse complement strand
GTGATAGGGAAGCCCTTTTCGTAAGCCTGAGGATAACCGTTGGATGCCCTTACGACACAGCATGCAGCGTCGTCCGCAAACTGAACCA
Source organism: Bacillota bacterium (assembly GCA_017386805.1). Classification (GTDB taxonomy): domain Bacteria; phylum Bacillota; class Clostridia; order Peptostreptococcales; family Anaerovoracaceae; genus RGIG446. The sequence continues at coordinate 2,169 of JAFOGM010000224.1, read as the reverse complement.
TTTCTTCCATCAGAGTACCTGCAGCAGTTGCCATCATGATTTCCAGCAGGTCGCTGTCTAAGAGAGGCAGAACTACCTGAGTTTCAGGGTCGCCGAAACGGCAGTTGTATTCGATTACCTTCGGTCCCTTTTCAGTAATCATCAGACCGAAGTACAGACAGCCGCGGAATTCTCTGTCTTCCTTCTTCATTGCTTCGATGGTAGGCAGGAAGATTTCCTTCATACATCTTTCAGCAACTTCAGCTGTGTAGTAAGGGTTTGGAGCGATGGTACCCATACCGCCGGTGTTCAGACCCTTGTCACCGTCCAGTGCACGCTTGTGGTCCATGGAGGAAACCATAGGTACCACGATGTTGCCGTCAGTGAAGGACAGAACGGAAACTTCCGGACCGGTCAGGAATTCTTCCACTACGATGTTGCTTCCGCTTTCACCGAAGATCTTGTCTTCCATCATGGAAACAACTGCTTCCTTTGCATCTTCTCTTGTTTCTGCAATGATTACGCCCTTACCCAGTGCCAGACCGTCAGCCTTGATTACAGTTGGGATTGGGCAGGTTTCCAGGTAAGCCAGCGCAACATCCTTATCGCTGAATACTTCGTATTCTGCAGTAGGTATACCGTACTTCTTCATCAGATCCTTGGAGAACACCTTGGAACCTTCAATGATTGCAGCTGCCTTAGTTGGACCGAATGCAGGAATACCAGCTTCCTTCAGCGCATCCACGCAGCCCAGTACCAGCGGATCGTCAGGTGCAACCACAGCGAAATCGATTGCGTTATTCTTAGCAAAATCTACAATCGCATCGATATCCTTAGCGCCGATGTTCACGCAGGTAGCATCCGCTGCCATACCGCCATTGCCTGGCAGTGCAAAGATTTCTTCTACAGATTTATTTTCTTTCAGTTTCTTGATGATGGCATGTTCACGGCCGCCACCACCAACGACTAATAATTTCATTTCATTATTTCCTTTCTCATCCGGGGACTTTTATCTCTCGTCCGGGTATCCCGTATTTGCCTCGTTTAGTCCTCGCCCCTCCGGGTCTGCGGAATCACTCCGCAAACAGGGATGCCCAGACTAAACAGAAAAGTCCCATATGACAATGTAATCATTTAAATGAACTTATAACTATTCCACTATGCCTGAGACCAGTGACGCATATCAGCAATTCTTCGCTGTACGTTTATTCCCTGGCATTGTGGTTAATCCCCGTTTCCCGAACGATTTCGCAGGCATCTTCGATGCCGAGGACTAAGTGAGGGAAATGTGGGATGAACCACATTAGTGGTGGAATAAACGCATACCTGTGAAGGCCATTGCAATCTGATATTTGTCACAGGCCTCAATAACAACGTCGTCTCTTACGGAGCCGCCTGGCTGTGCGATGTAGCTTACGCCGGACTTCTTTGCGCGTTCAATGTTGTCGCTGAACGGGAAGAATGCGTCGGAACCCAGAGCTACGCCGGTCTTGGTTGCCAGGTATTCTGCAGCTTCTTCAGCTGTCAGAGGTGCAGGCTGTTCTGTGAAGTAGTTCTGCCAGATGCCTTCTGCACATACGTCTTCTTCGTTCTTATTGATGTATCCGTCAATTACGTTGTCTCTGGTCTGACGGCCGATGTCGGATCTGAACGGCAGGTTCAGAACCTTTGGCATCTGTCTCAGGAACCAGGTGTCAGCCTTGGTGCCTGCCAGTCTGGTACAGTGAATTCTGGACTGCTGGCCTGCGCCTACACCAATCGCCTGACCGTCTACTGCATAAGCAACGGAGTTGGACTGGGTGTACTTCAGGGTAATTAAAGCGATGATCAGGTCACGCTTTGCGGAGTCAGGAAGTTCCTTGTTTTCGGTTACCAGGTTTTCCAGCAGAGCTTCGTTGATTTCGAAGTTGTTTCTGCCCTGTTCGAAGGTGATGCCGAATACCTGCTTCTTTTCCTGCGGTGCAGGAACGTAAGCTTCGTCGATCTGTACGATGTTGTAAGCACCCTTCTTCTTGGTCTTCAGGATTTCCAGAGCTTCCGGTTCGAAGCCGGGAGCGATGACACCGTCGGAAACTTCGCGTGCGATAATCTTTGCGGTGGTTACGTCGCAAACGTCGGACAGTGCAATCCAGTCACCGAAGGAACTCATTCTGTCGGTACCTCTTGCTCTTGCATATGCGCAGGCCAGAG
>JAFOGM010000223.1 GCA_017386805.1 Bacillota bacterium | reverse complement strand
TTTTTGATTGTCTTTGTCTTCAACTCCCGTTTTCGCTGTTCGCGCTGTTTCCGGCGAATCTCCGCCGTTTCGTTTCTTGTTAGCGGCTCCATATCGATCTGGTAGAGAATGTTCCTCATGGAGCCAAATTTGTGCAGAAGATCCCCATAGGTTCCTGAGGGCAGTTCGCTTTTCAACGGCGCTCTTCCCAGTCGCTGCGCGGTTCTGCGGACGATGCCCAGCTGATGGCGGGTATACTCGTCCAAATCCGTCACTTTCACCAGCGGTTCTTCCGGTCTCTGCTTCACTTTTGCTTTTCCGTAGTCCTTCAGATACACGTTGGAAAAAGGAGCGATCTGTTCCACAGACTTCTCGTTGCTCCAACCGTGATCCACGCCGGAAGCCTTCAGGACTTCTGCCCAGGTGGAAAACCGACTCTTCAGCAGGGGAATCAAGTCTCCCATTTCCTCCATCTGCGGAAGTCGCCCCAGGTCTGCGTAAGCCTGGCGAATTTGAAGCATTGCCGCCTCAAATTGCTGGCGCTCCTCTTCCATTCGTTCCAGAGAAGCACCGTCCCGACCGGCGCTTTTTGCCAATCCGGCTTTCTGCAGCGCATAGGGCCATTTCCCGAATCGCTGCTTGATCAACAGCCGCAATTCCGGATCGATTTCCTTCTGCGCAGGGGAATGACCCAAGCGATCTGCCGCTTCTTTCAAAATTCCCAACAGCTCCGCATCGGAATATTGTTTTTGTTTGTCTTTCTTCACAGTTTTTCCTTTCCGACGGGCTGGTTATTCCACTAATCCGTACTTTACTTTGATTCGATCCAACTTCTCGATCATGGGTCCGGCCAGGAACCACAGGAAACAGATGGTCCCTGCTGCGTGGATCATATCGAAGGGGATCCCCTGAAGGTAAGCCATAGTAAACATGGCGGCCGTGGGCTTTGCCTGATACATGATCACCGACGCCGGATTCATGATCCCACCGTAGATGAAGAAGGTGGAAAGTCCCCCGAAAATGCAAAGGGACAACCGCGTCTTCCGCAGGAAACCCTTCCGGAACAGAACGCCTCCCAGGAAGCCGATGATCCCGAAGGCAAACATCTGCCACGGCGTCCAGGGGCCCTGACCGAAGAACATGTTCGATACGAAGCCGGTGACTGCCCCTACCAAAAATCCGCTCTCGCCGCCCAGACAGACGCCGGCGATGAGCACCAGCGCCACCACCGGTTTGAAATGCGGAAGCATGAAGAAGGCTGCCCGCCCGGCAACCCCGATGGCGCACAGCGTGGCGATGGTCACCAGCTCTCTGGCCTGGGGTTTTCGTCCTTCGAAGACCATCACAAAGGGCAGCATCGTCTGAAGGATGATGGCCATGCTGATGGCGTAATATTTCCGATCGTCCAGATAGAAGATCCCGAAATAAATGGTCAGCGGTATGGTGATCAGAATCATGGCTGCTGCCACGGCAGTTCTCCTGGACAGTTTTCGCTTCTCTTTGGCCACCTGCACCACCGGCGTATCCAGTTCCCCGCCGGGAAACAGCGAGGCCATACCAAACAATACGCAGGCTACCTGGCCCAGCTGGACCAGATAATCCCGCCAGTCGGTCCAAAGGTCACTGAGGAACACCGTGGAGCCGACGAATCCGGTCAGACAAAGCAGAAACACAGCCACGCGGGCAGGTGTCAGCTTCGCCTTTTCCTTCACTTTTTCCGCCACGGCTTCGGTTTTGGACAGCTCCACTTCTTCGGCACCGTGAACGAACCAATCCCCGTCATCGGTACCGTCAGACTCCCCCAAATCCGGATCTTCGTCCTCCGGAAGATTACAGCCGCAGGCCAGGATCACATCCTCCGCCAACACGGCTTCGTCCAGAAGATTTCTTGCCATGCGATTGGTGGAGGTGGTGTAGAAATTCTTTCCGGAGAAGAAGCGTCTCGGCTGGTCTTCCCCGGTCACTGCCCCATCAAAGAACATAGCGCAGCGATCTGCATAACGGGCACAAAATTCCACGTCGTGGCTGACCATAACGATAGTGACCCCTTTGTCACAGAGTCGGCGCAGGATCTTCGCCAGCTGACGTTTGAAATAAGCGTCGATCCCCTTGGTGGGCTCGTCCAGAACCAACAGCTTCGGCTTCATCAACAGCACCTTGGCCATGGCCGCTCGCTGTTGTTCCCCACCGGATAGATCATAGGGATGAGACTGCATCAAATGTTCCAAATCGCAGAGCTTCGCCATATTCCGCACCTGCGTTCGACGTTCCTCCATGGGAATGGTGGTTCCCTCGAACATTTCCATCAGATCCAGCTCTACCGTCTTTTTTACAAACAGCGCCTGTGGATTCTGC
>JAFOGM010000222.1 GCA_017386805.1 Bacillota bacterium | reverse complement strand
CAGCTAACAGGATCGCCGCGCAGCCGGACTTCATATCCAGCGCTCCGGTTCCGTACATCTTACCGTCGATCACTTCTCCGGCCAGCGGATCCTTCGTCCAGCCATCGCAGATATCCACGGTATCCAGATGACCGTTCAGGTAGATCACCGGACCGGGCTTTCCCCCGTCCAGGCACCCGGTAATGTTCTTTCCCTTGAACCCCGTTACACGGGTATCCTCATAGGTATGAACCTCCACAGGTAAATTTCGTTCTTTCAGCCATCCTTCCACGTAAGCCATCACTTCTTCCTCATGGAAGTACGGACTTTCGATGGACACCAGCTTCTGAAGCAGTTCAGTCATTTTTGTAATGCCGATCTTGTTTGTCATGACTTTTCCTCTCCTTATAAAAGCTGAAACTTTCAGAACTTTTCCAATCATCTCATACATCTTAACTATAGCATAATTCCAACAGGTTGTCACTCAACTTATTGCTTAGAATCGCTGAAAAAATGTTAAGAAACTCATTAAAATTTCTCATAGGTTTGTAACATTGATTCCCAGTTTCAGTCCGTTCGAAACATCAACAAAAAAGAAGCTTTGATGATTCAAAGCTTCCATTCTTTCCTTCTTTATTTACACAGCACTTAGTAGATCATACGAATCCCGGTCAGATAGTTGATTTCCTTGATCTGTTTCTTATCTACCTTACAGCGGTACATACCCCACTTACTGTTATCTTCTACTTTCAGTTCCTCCACCAGTTCAGCGATTTCTTCGATGTGCTCATCTCCAAACTTCACACGACGAACGTTACGCAGGCAGGAACGCAGAACTTCATTATCTCCATAGAGAAAACCATTCTGGAACATTTCCTTAGGGCAGAGATCCATCATCTCATTCATCCCAGCTTTCCAGGCTTCTTCGGTATCCCAGGTACCAATACCGACTTCTTCATCGGATATGAATTCATACGCGGCGATCAGCTGATTGTAACGGTCTTCACGATCATCATCAAATACACCCATCGTCACTACTGCACCGGCAACGATCACCAGCAGCATTGAGAAAATAACCAATCCAGAATGGCGGTTCATCCACGCCCAAATTCTTCCAAGCATTTGTCTTTGTCCTTACTTTTGTATTTTTTGATCCAGCAGGATCATTTTTGAAAACGGGCGTCCCTTACGGAACGCCCGCATCCATCAATTCTTATCTAGCCTTCTTCGGTAATCTTTCGTTGATTACGTTCATCAGGTTATCAGTGCACTTCAGTTCGTCAGCGAATTCGCCATCCTTAACAGCGATCAGCTTCGGTTCTTCACATGCCAGTACGCCTTCCCAAATGTCGCCAATGGTAGCGTACTTGTATTCCAGGATCATATCGTCCATTTCTTCGGAGATATCACCTGCGTCATCGAAGTCGAATTCTACTTCGAATACGTGAGCCAGTTCTGCAGCGATTTCCCAGTTGTTGAATACAACATCTTCGTAGATCGCCGGTTCTACTGCCTGCAGACGACGTTCAGTGTTGGTGTAGGTACCATCAGCACTTGCGAACGCAGTTCCGGGGATGATCACGTCAGCCTTCAGAGCGGTATCGGTCATGTGAGTATCGCTTACCATCAGGAATTCCAGATCGGACATATCGAAGTCCGGATCTTCGCCGAAGCACAGCAGCGCCTTAACGCCTTCCATAGCTTCTTCACCTGCGCGGATACCCAGGTCGATCAGACCCTGAGAGTTGTTCTTAGCCTTCAGCTGTAACATACCGTCTCTGGGAGCACCAATGTGACCGGAGATCACAGCGATGTCAGCCAGCAGGGTAGCAGCGTCAGTGGTGATCAGGTTCTGCTGGAATACGATCATTGCCTTCTTAGCCTTTGCGTACATTTCAGCTACAGCGGTAGCTTCATCGTCAGCCTTGGTTCTGGTCAGGCACTTCTTGAATTCTTCGAAACCTTCGATATTTTCACCCTTGCCCATCTTAACCAGAGCCTTAGCCATGGCCTTCAGGAAGCCCAGAGTGTTTTCAGTGTAAATTTCCTTGGTCAGGAAGTTCATGTGCTGCGGATATTCTTCGGGGTTGATCAGGATGACCTTAGCACCGTTCTTCGCAGCTTCCTTCAGCTTGATCTGGATCACGGGGTTCATTACAGAGTTGAAACCGCAAACCAGGATCAGTTCGGTGGACAGCAGTTCATCGATGGTGTTGGGAGAAGCATCTCTGCCCAGAACCTTAGCGATACCGCTTTCTCTGTTGTTGAAGCACAGAGTCTTAGCACCGATTTCGGTAGCGAACTTCTTGATTGCATAAGCTTCTTCGTTGGTGTATCTGTCGGAGATTGCAACAGCAACAGCCTTCTTACCGTGACGAGCAGCCACAGCTTCTGCCTTCTTCGCAGTCATAACGAATGCTTCGTGGTAGTCACATTCTTCGAATGCGCCAGCAGCGTTCTTGATCATAGGATCAACCAGCTTACCTTCCAGTTCTGCGCAGTCGAAACCGAACTTACCCTTACCGCACATCAGACCCTTGTTCACAGCACCTTCCTTGGAGGGAACAGCCTTAATCAGCAGGTCACCCTTGTAGTGCAGATCCATGGTACAACCAACGGAGCAGTAGGAACAGGTAGTTTCGATCACTTCAGTTTCTACAGGAACAGACTTAGGAATGGTCAGTCTTTCACCCAGTGCACCAGTCGGACATACGCTTACGCACTGACCGCAGGATACACAACCGGATTCTGCCAGAGGCAGTTCCAGAGTCGGCTTAACAACAGTGTCGAAGCCTCTCTTAACCAGACCCAGAGCACCGATACCCATAACTTCGTCACATACGCGAACGCACAGACCGCACAGGATACACTTGTTGGGGTCTCTCATGATGAACGGATGATCGTCGTTGAATTCGATCTTGTTCACTTCGCCTGCGAAACGTTCCGGCTTAACGTCGTACTGGTTTGCGAAGTCGATCAGCTTACATTCGAAGTAATCGTGGCAGCCGCATTCCAGACATCTGTTTGCATCAGCCAGAGCCTGTTCTTCAGAGTAACCGCTGTAAACAACTTCAGAGAAGTTGTCCTTTCTTTCTTCTGCGGACAGCTGAACGGGTACCGGACGGCATTCTCTTTCTCTGTCTTCGAAGGTTTCTCTGGTGATGTCAGTTCTCTGTACGGTGAACTGAGGCTTGTATTCTACTTCTTCGCCATTCAGGTAAGCATCTACGATGTAGCTGCCCTTTCTAGCGTCAGCGATGGATTCGATTGCGATAGAGATCTTGTCATTACCGCAGTCACCGCCAGCGAATACGCCGGGGATGGAGGTCATGAAGGTTCCCTTATCGTATACGATACCCTTCTTTCTGGTCAGTTCCAGACCATCGAAGCCGGAGGGATCTACAGCCTGACCGATAGCCAGGATCATGGTGTCGATTTCCAGAGTTTCGGTCTTACCTTCCACAGCGATGGGACGACGACGTCCGGATGCATCCGGTTCGCCCAGTTCCATAACCTGCAGAACAACCTGCTTAACGTGACCCTTCTTATCCTTCTTTACTTCAATAGGATTGGTCAGATTCTTGAAAATTACACCTTCTTCTTCTGCTTCTTCGATTTCTACGTGGTCAGCAGGCATTTCGTCCTTGGTACGACGATAGATGTTGTAAACATTTTCAGCACCCAGACGAACAGCGGTACGGCAAGCGTCCATAGCGGTGTTACCACCACCAACGATTGCAACGTTCTTACCCAGAACGATTTCTTCGTTTCTAACAACCTTACGCAGGAAGTCGATACCACCGATTACGCCTTCAGCGTCTTCGCCCTTGCAGCCAACGCCGGTGGAAACCCAAGCACCGATACCGATACATACAGCATCGAAGTCAGCACGGATGGTTTCGAAGGGGATGTCCTTACCGATCTTGGTGTTGGTCATCATTTCAACGCCCAGTGCTGCTACCAGATTGATTTCTTCATCCAGTACTTCCTTGGGCAGTCTGTATTCAGGAATACCGTAGCGCAGCATACCGCCCAGCTTGGGCATTGCTTCGAAGATGGTTACAGCGTGACCCATCTGTCTCAGGAAGTAAGCCATGGACAGACCGTAGGGGCCACCACCGATCACAGCAACTCTCTTACCGGTGTCAGGAGCACATTCCGGCAGATAAGCTTCTTCTTCCAGCATATCTCTGTCTGCTACGAATCTCTTCAGGTTCAGGATGTTGATCGGTTCATCGATCAGACCGCGGCGGCAGTCCTTTTCACAGGGATGGGGACATACACGACCGATGGAAGCGGGGATAGGCATCTTGTCCTTAACCAGCTTCAGAGCTTCGGTGTACTGACCGTTAGCGATCAGGCCTACGTAACCCTGGCAATCGGTGCCAGCGGGGCAAGCCTTTACGCAAGGCGGACGGCAATCACCAACGTGGTCAGAGAGCAGCAGTTCCAGGTTGGTCTTTCTGGATTCGATGACTCTTTCGGTGTTGGTCTTGATTACCATGTTGGGGCCGATGGTGGTCGCACAAGCCTTACACAGTTTAGGATTACCTTCCACTTCTACTACGCACAGACCGCAGGCACCGTAGATTTCGGTGCGTTCGTCATAGCAGAGGGTCGGAATGAAAATATCATTTTCTTTAGCGACTTCCAGGATTGTCTGTCCGGGGATACCCAGGACTTCCTTTCCGTCGATATTCAGTCTGAATTTATTCACGGTTGACTCCTCCTATTATTCTCTTACAATAGCGCCGAAGTTACAGTTTTCTTCGCACTTACCGCACTTGATACACTTTGCAGTATCGATAACGTGCTTCTGCTTTACAGAACCAGTGATCGCACCTACCGGGCAGTTTCTTGCACACTTGGTACAACCTACGCACTTATCGGTGATTTCATAGTGGATCAGAGCCTTACAAGCACCTGCAGTACACTTCTTATTGTAAATATGATCTTCGTATTCGTTTCTGAAGTACTTCAGAGTGGTCAGTACCGGGTTGGGAGCTGTCTGACCCAGACCGCACATAGCGCCGTTCTTGATCTTGTCAGCTAATTCTTCCAGCAGCTCGATATCGCCGTCACGACCTTCACCCTTGGTGATGCGTTCCAGGATTTCCAGCATTCTCTTGGTACCGATACGGCAGTAGTTACACTTACCGCAGGATTCCTTCTTGGTGAAGTCCAGGAAGAAACGAGCCATGTCAACCATACAGGTGGTTTCGTCCATAACGATCATACCGCCGGAACCTACGATCGCACCGGTGGTAGCAATATCTTCATAAGTAACCGGGGTGTCAGCCAGATATTCGGGAACACAACCGCCGGAAGGTCCGCCCAGCTGAACAGCCTTGAACTTCTTGTCGTTCTTGATACCGCCACCGATACCGAAGATAACTTCGCGGATGGTCATACCCATGGGAACTTCCACCAGACCGCCCTTCTTGATCTTACCAGCCAGAGCGAATACCTTGGTACCGTTGGACTTTTCAGAACCCATAGCAGCAAAGGCTTCGCCGCCGTTGGTCAGGATCCAGGGAACGTTTGCGAAGGTTTCTACGTTATTGATGTTGGTCGGCTTCTGCCAGTAACCCTTCTGAGCCGGGAAAGGCGGCTTCAGACGAGGCATACCTCTTTCACCTTCCAGAGAAGCGATCAGAGCGGTTTCTTCACCGCATACGAACGCACCAGCACCAGCCTTGATTCTCATATCGAAGCTGAAGTTGGTTCCGAACAGGTTCTTACCCAGGAAGCCTCTTTCTCTCGCCTGTTCCATAGCGATTTCCAGACGTTCGATTGCCAGCGGATATTCTGCACGAACGTATACGATACCTTCGATTGCGCCCATAGCGAAACCGCCGATAGCCATACCTTCGATCAGAGAGTGCGGGTCACCTTCCAGAACGGAACGGTCCATGAATGCACCCGGGTCACCTTCGTCTGCGTTACATACCATATACTTTTCAGTTCCGGGGCTCTGCTTTGCAGCGTTCCACTTGAACCAGGTGGGGAAACCTGCGCCGCCACGGCCTCTCAGACCTGCGTCTTTGATTACCTGAATTACTTCATCCTGAGTCATGGAGGTAACAACCTTCTTCAGACCTTCGTAACCGCCTACAGCGATGTATTCGTCGATCTTTTCGGGGTTGATGTTACCGCAGTTTCTCAGAACTACGCGCTGCTGCTGATCCAGGAAATTCTTATCTTCATCGGAGATCGCCAGTTCTTCCACCGGAGTCTTACCGATCAGATGCTTTTCCACGATTTCAGCAACCTTTTCCGGCTGAACTCTTACGTATCTGGTTTCCAGTGCGCCTTCGTCGTTGTAAACGTCAACGATGGGTTCCAGATAGCAGGTACCGATACAACCGGTCTTGTCAATGACAACATCCGTTAAACCTTTTTCAGCTACCAGCTGTTCAAAAGCGTTGGATGTCTTCTTGGCACCTGTCGCAATACCGCAGCTGCCCTGTCCAATTACAACTTTCATTTAGTTACCTCCTACGCTTCTCTTGCTCTGATTTCGTCCAGGATAGCCTTAACCTTGTCCTTGGTCAGGTTACCATAGGTTTCGTCAGCTTCGGCACTCTTCACCATCATAACAGGTGCCAGGGAGCAGCAACCCAGACAAGCTACGTTGTTCAGAGTGAACAGACCGTCTTCTGTGGTTTCACCGTCCTTGATGCCTAAGTGTTCTACAATGGCTTCTTCAACCATATCAGCACCATTTACGTGGCAAGCTGTACCCTTGCACAGCATCAGCAGGTACTTACCTACAGGCTGTAAACGGAACTGTGCATAGAATGTAGCTACGCCATAAATCTTAGCTGCCTTGATACCGGTGCATTCAGAAATATAATTGATTGCATCGATGGAAAGGTAGCCATAGATGTCCTGAGCCTTCTGCAGAATGGTGATCAAGCTTCCCGGTACTTTCGCATACTTGTCCAGCACGGGAGCCAGTTCTGCAAACTCCTGACCAGCGTTACCGCCGCACTGGCAGTTGTGGTTCTTGCATGTCATAACTAATCTCCTCCTAACATTACAATAAAGACATTCCTTTATGGGGAATGGACTTTTCAAAAAATGAGAAAATAGCGGCCAAAAAGCCACTCTTTTCAGCATAACAAAAACATTGACGTTTTTCAACGGATTTTCAAGAAAATCTCCGATATTTTAGCAACTTTCTTTCAAATTCCGCAGATATTACTATGCTTTTATTACAATCATTCTTTTCGTCCAAATGATTGTATATATTATAGCAAATCACCCTTTTTATTTCAAGGAATCCCACCGGGATTTCCCTTGAAATCATTAAAATTTTTGAACAAAACCATCAATTTTTTTCTCCTTGACTGTTCCAGATCACGGTGGTACAATGAACACAATTTAATAGGTGAAACCGTTGAAGCGGGGATAACGGCAATGATGCCTCCACAGAGAGCCTGGGATGCTGAGAGTCAGGTGAGAAACAAGTTGTCAAATGGGCCGCTGAGGGCGCAAGGAAATGTACGATCCACACTGTGTGATCCACAGAGTATTCTGCGACGTTAAGGTCTGCGTCAATGACCGGGGATATGTTGGTATCCTGCCGAGCGCACGGCTCATACCGTGAAATCAAGGTGGCACCGCGGATAAAGAATGATTCGTCCTTGACAGTGGTTATCTCTGTCATGGACGTTTTTATTTAGGAGGAATCAAATCATGATGTACAATGATATCAACTTCGAAACATATTTAAAGAACTACCCCGACAAAGAGGGCTTCTTCGGAAAGTACGGCGGATGCTACGTATCCCCCGAACTGAAGCAGGCGATGATGGAAATCAGCGAAGCCTACTTCACCATCTGTAAGTCCAGAAAGTTCATCGCGGAACTGCGCCGGATCCGTAAGGAATTCCAGGGCCGTCCCACTCCCATCTCCCATCTGGAACGCCTGTCCTCCAAGCTGGGCAACGTTCAGCTGTATGTAAAGCGCGAAGACTTAAACCACAGCGGTGCTCACAAGCTGAACCACTGCATGGGCGAAGCTCTTCTGGCTAAATACATGGGTAAGAAAATGGTCATCGCTGAAACCGGTGCCGGTCAGCACGGCGTTGCTCTGGCAACCGCTGCCGCTTACTTCGGTCTGGAATGCGACATCTACATGGGCGCTGTGGACATCAAGAAGCAGGCTCCCAACGTGGCAAGAATGAAAATCTTAGGCGCTAACGTTATCGAAGTCACCGAAGGTCTCCAGACCCTGAAGGAAGCTGTTGACGCTGCATTCGCAGCTTACGCAAAAGAATACAAAGATGCCATCTACTGCATCGGTTCCGTTTTAGGTCCCCATCCCTTCCCGCTGATGGTTCGTGACTTCCAGCACGTGGTGGGCGAAGAAGCAAGAGCTCAGTTCATCGAAATGACCGGTGAACTGCCCGATGCCATCGTTGCCTGCGTAGGCGGCGGTTCCAATGCCATGGGCTTCTTCTCCGGTTTCCTCAACGATCCCGTGGACATCTACGGCATCGAACCTCTGGGCAGAGGTACCAAGCTGGGTGACCACGCAGCCAGCTTGCAGTACGGTACTGAAGGTATCATGCACGGTTTCAACTCCATCATGCTGAAGGATGAAAACGGCGAGCCCGCTCCCGTATATTCCGTAGCCAGCGGTCTGGACTATCCGTCCTCCGGCCCGGAACACGCCTTCTTACATGAGATCGGCCGCGTAAAATACGACGTCATCAACGACGAAGATGCCATCGACGCCTTCTTCACCCTGTCCAGAATGGAAGGTATCATCCCGGCCATCGAAAGCTCCCACGCAGTGGCTTACGGCATGAAGCTGGCGAAGGAAATGGGTACCGGCTCTGTACTGATCAACTTATCCGGCCGCGGCGATAAGGACATGGATTACGTTCTCGAAAACTTCGGTCTGCGCTAATCACAGTGCACTCCGTTCAGCAGCATAACACGACACACAAAAAGGACGCATCATTTCGATGCGTCCTTTGTCGTTTTTGTTTGAAGTTAGATTGCTTCGAATTCCAGGATGATGTTCTTCAGCAGTTCCGGATCGGTGATGACATCCACACCGGTCAGAGCCATGGTAGCTGCTGCTCTCTTCAGCATCTGACGACCATCTTCAGTAACGGTTCTGTCAGCGAATTCCTTGGAGTGAACAACCAGGTTGGGATCTTCGAAACCGAACCAGCCGTGTACGCAGGGAGCCTGGTAGCTTACGTTACCTAAGTCCAGAGAACCGTTGCCCTTACCTGCAGGTCTTACGTTTTCGCCCATTTCTCTCTGGTGCTTTACGAATACTTCGCACAGAGCCTGGTTGGTAGCCAGATCGTAGTAAGCAGCTTCGTGACGGAAGTGTTCTAATCTTGCGCCAGTCATCAGAGCCGCACCTTCCGCGATCTTGATCATCTTTTCGATGCCAGCTTCTGCGGTTGCCTTTCTCTTTGCTCTGCAGTAGAACTGAGCTTCAGCGAAGTCGGGAACGATGTTTGCAGCTACACCGCCGTTGGTGATAACGCCGTGGAACTGAGTGTCGTTGGGAACGTGCTGACGGATCGCATTGATACCGTTGTACAGCTGGATCACTGCATCCAGTGCATTGATACCTTCTTCCGGACAAGCGGAAGCGTGAGCAGCCTTACCGTAGAAGCGGAAGGTGATGGGCATCAGGCACATGGAGCTGCCGCTGGTTTCAGGAATTGCAGCGGGATGAGCCATCAGAACAACGGAGCAGCCTGCGAATGCATTCTGGTCAGCCATAGCAGCCTTTGCACCGTCGGTTTCTTCTGCGGGAGTACCGTATACTTCCACCTTACCACCGATTTCGCCCAGAACGGACTTCAGAGCGATAGCACCCAGCAGAGCACTGGTAGCGATCAGGTTGTGACCACAGCCGTGGCCTACGCCGGGCAGAGCATCGTATTCTGCACAGAAGCCGATGGTGGGGCCGGGCTTACCGCTGTCATAAGAAGCCTTGAATGCAGTGGGGATTCCGCAGAATTCTCTTTCCACTTCAAAGCCGAACTTCTTGAACGCTTCGCACATTGCCTGGCAAGCCTTGAATTCTTCGTTACCCAGTTCCGGATTTTCATACATGAACTTTGTGATTTCAAAGATTTCATCCAGATTTGTGTCTACGACTCTAAGGATATGATCTCTCATAATGATTCCTCCTGTAATATATACTCTTTT
>JAFOGM010000221.1 GCA_017386805.1 Bacillota bacterium | reverse complement strand
GTCAGCCAAACCCACTTCTTTCATCATCTCTTCGATGTACTCATCTCCCAGTTCGCAGTGGATTTTTGTCGATTTCTTTCCATCGACCAAATCCGTTCCTTCCATGCGAAGGCCGTTGTAGGCTTTCAGATACAGATCCATATTTTCCATGGGGTTTTCCGGCATCGCTGCTGTCAGCGCATAGCCCATGTTCATCTTATACCACTGGCCTTCCACCTGCATATACATGACCAGATCTTCCCCTTCGGTCACGTAGTAATATTCCACGTTCTGCTGTTCGCCTAAAGACTGAATATCTGCCAGCATGTACATGGACATCGGTTCCAGGATCATGTCAAGCTTCATGACGCTCTTCATATCTATGGATTCTCCAACCATAGACATCCCCATATCCATGACCATTTCATAGCTCATACTTTTTACATTTTGAAGAGCCTCATTGCTTTTCACCAGTCTGGCCGCAACCGCATCCTTCACAGAGGTATCCTTATACTTGATCAGACTGTAGATCATTTCTGCGGCATCCCCGCGGTTCGCTTCCTCCTGATTCTTTTTGGAAACAGAAATGTTCTCATACATGCCAAGTTCCTTGGCTTTATTAATGTAGGCATCCGGCCAGCCGCCAGTCAATTCCTCAGGGTCGATTCCCAATGCATTGACCGTCATGGCAGCCAGTTCCTGATAGTTGACTTTATTGGACGGACGGAAGGTCCCGTCGGTGTATCCCTTAACCAGACCCTTTTCCACTGCATAGTTTACGAAAGTCGTCGCCCACCCGGTAACATCGGTAAAACCACTGTCAGCTGCCGCATTGCGTTCTTCTTCTGTGGGGGCCAGATAATTCACCAAAAATGCACAGGCTTCTGCTCTGGTCAAGGTATTTTCCGGACGGAAGGTTCCATCGGTATATCCACTGACAACCTTTGAAGCCATCAAAGCTTTTACCGCTTCTTCATAGGACGTTCCGACCACATCTGCAAAAATCGCAGTTACGCTGCTGAAAATCATGAGCAGCACCAACATTACAGATACTATCTTTTTCATTGTGATCCCCCTTCTCCTTGTGATATGCAATTCCCTGAGGCTCACCCCTTGTAAGCCTTCCTGTTGTCATACATAGTTAGTATACCACATTTTCTGAATATTCTCAATGTAATCAGGCGTAAAAAAACTCCCCTGTGAGTTACAGGGGAGTTTGAGTCGATGATAGATATCAGTGACCGTTGAATTACTTGATTTCTACGGTAGCGCCTACTTCTTCCAGAGCCTTCTTGATAGCTTCTGCTTCGGACTTTTCGATACCTTCCTTCAGGGTCTTCGGAGCGTTGTCTACAACTTCCTTAGCTTCCTTCAGGCCCAGACCGGTCAGTTCACGAACAACCTTGATAACCTTGATCTTTTCGGAACCAACGTTTGCCAGAACTACGTCGAATTCGGTCTTTTCTTCTTCTGCAGCTGCACCAGCACCAGCAGCAACTACTGCAACGGGAGCAGCAGCGGATACGCCGAATTCTTCTTCACAAGCCTTAACTAATTCATTTAATTCTAATACGGTCATCGCTTTGATAGCTTCGATAATCTGTTCTCTAGTCATTTTTATTTCCTCCATATAAAGATTTATAGACTTTTCATTTAGTCGCTTAGGCAACCGCCCTAAGCAGCGGATTGAAGCAGTAAATTATTCTGCAGCTGCTTCTGCTGCGGGAGCACCCTGTGCATCGGCAATCGCCTGGAAGGTGCGAACCAGCTTTCCAACAGGAGACTGGATGGAACCCAGGAACTTAGCCAGCAGTTCGTCTCTGGACGGCAGGTCTGCAACAGCCTGAATACCAGCAGCGTCGAAGTAGTTACCTTCTACAACGCCAGCCTTGAAGGCCATCTTCTTGGTTTCCTTGATGCAACCGTTCAGAACACGAGCAGGTGCAACAGCATCTTCATAGCTGATAGCCAGAGCGGTAGGACCGTGCAGAACTTCCTTCAGGGGTTCATAAACAGTTCCTTCAACAGCTCTTGCGATCAGAGTGTTCTTATATACGGTGTAATCAACGTTAGCTTCGCGAAGCTTCTTTCTCATATTGTTAGCTTCTTCTACGGTGGTACCGATGTAGTCGATGATTACCGCAGACTGAGCTTTTTCCAGCTTTTCCTTGATTTCGTCAACGATCAGCTGTTTTGCTTTGATACTTTCAACGGACATTCGTCTATCTCCTTTCCGGCTTTTATTAAAAAAGCCTTTTCGGTGCTGTAGACTGAAAAAGGCTTTGATCTTTGTGATCTATTGAAATAACCTCGGCAGGACATTAAGTGTTTTCACACACCTGCTATCTACAGTTTTCTTATTCGTTTTTATCGTTTCCAGAAACTAGTTATTAACCCAGCTTCATGGGGTTGATCTTGATTCCGGGGCCCATGGTGGTTGCCACGGTTACGCTCTTCAGGTACTGACCCTTTGCAGCTGCCGGCTTAGCCTTGATGATGGCTTCAGTCAGAGCCTTGAAGTTTTCCTGCAGCTTTTCGGGGCCGAAGGAAGCCTTACCAATGGGGGTGTGGATGATATTGGTCTTGTCCAGACGATATTCAACCTTACCTGCCTTGATTTCAGCCAGAGCCTTGGTTACGTCCATAGTAACGGTACCGGACTTCGGGTTCGGCATCAGGCCCTTAGGACCTAAGATCTTACCCAGACGACCTACAACACCCATCATGTCGGGAGTTGCTACCACTACGTCGAAGTCGAACCAGTTTTCTGCCTGGATCTTCTGAGCTAATTCTTCTGCACCAACGTAATCTGCACCAGCCGCTTCAGCTTCTGCAGCCTTGGGACCCTTAGCGAATACCAGGACCTTCTTGGTCTTACCGGTACCGTGGGGCAGTACGATAGCGCCTCTAACCTGCTGATCGGCATGACGGCCGTCAACACCTAACTTGAAATGTGCTTCGACAGTTTCGTCGAACTTTGCCTTTGCAGTCTGAGTGATCAGCTGCATAGCATCTTCTACTTCGTACAGGGTGGCTCTGTCAACTAACTTAGCCATTTCCTTGTACTGCTTACCTCTCTTAGGCATTCTTTTCCTCCTTGTGGTACTAGCGGCGTTAGCCTCCCACTGTCTTAGTCTTCTACTACAATACCCATGCTTCTAGCGGTACCCTTTACCATTGCGGTAGCACCAGCTAAGTCAGCAGCATTCAGATCGGGCATCTTGATCTTTGCAATTTCTTCTACCTGAGCGGTGGTCAGAGTTGCAACCTTCTTCTTGTTCGGTTCTCCGGAAGCGGACTTCAGTCCAGCTGCCTTCTTCAGCAGTACTGCTGCGGGCGGAGTCTTGGTAACGAAGGTGAAAGATCTGTCGGAATAAACGGTGATCACTACAGGGATGATCATACCCGGCTGGTCAGCTGTACGAGCATTGAACTGCTTACAGAAGTCCATAATGTTAACACCCTTCTGACCCAGAGCAGGACCAACGGGAGGAGCCGGAGTAGCAGCGCCAGCTGCGATCTGTAACTTGATCAGGCCTTCTACTTTCTTTGCCATCTTGCGTATTTCTCCTTTCTTTAGATTTTATCTACCTGGCCGAATTCCAGTTCGACCGGGGTATCACGACCAAACATGGATATCTTCACGCGCAGAACCTGACGGTCCATATTGACTTCTTCGACAACGCCCATAAAGCTTTCGAAGGGGCCATTGATGACCTTCACGTTATCGCCCGGTTCAATATCCAGATCGATGTAAACTTTTTCAATTCCCATTCTTCTTACTTCTTCATCGGTAAGAGGAATCGGTTCGGAACCGTGTCCTACGAATCCGGTAACACCCTGAGTGTTTCTAACCAGGTACCAGGATTCACTGGTAACAACCATCTTTACCAGTACGTAACCAGGGAAAATCTTTCTTGTCTTGACTTTACGCTGTCCGTTTTTGATTTCTACCCGGTCTTCCGTAGGAACTACCACGCTGAGGATCAGGTTCTGCATGCCTCTGTTCTCAGCCATCTTTTCCATATTTACTTTTACTTTGTTTTCATGACCGGAGTAGGTGTGAACTACATACCACTTTGCTTTTTTGCTCAGATCGCTGCCGTCCACAGCATCCGTCAGTTCCGCCAGCAGCTGATCTGCTTCGGATACGTTTGTTTTTACTTCTGACATTTCGGACTTCCTTTACTTATGAATTATAAAGTGACTCCAATAACCATTTCCAGCAGCTTCAGGAAAACGGTATCCAGAACCCAGAAACCCAGAGCAAAAGCACAGCAAACCAGGACAACTACCATAGTGTAGTTCTTCAGTTCCTTCTTAGTCGGCCATACAACCTTCTTCAGTTCGGTGCGAACGCCCTTCCAGAAGCTGGGCTTCTTTGCGGCTACATTCTTATCTGCCATAATTCTTCTCCTAAATCGTGATTCGCGTACGAACTACTTGGTTTCCTTGTGTACGGTGCTCTTCTTGCAGAATCTGCAGTACTTCTTCAGTTCGATACGATCGGGGTCGTTCTTCTTGTTCTTGGTAGTGTTGTAGTTTCTCTGCTTGCATTCGGTGCATGCTAATGTAACTTTAACTCTCATGACTGTCCTCCATTAGATAATTTATTCTATCTTCATCACGGCACACTGTGCGTAATATACCATAGTGTCACCTAATAAATGTACCACGAAACCGTGTCAATGTCAACATATTTCGCAGTTCAACTTCGGATTTTTATTCCGGATCCTTCGTAACGCTGACCCACTGTCCATCGGTAGCTGCGGCCAGTTCCTCGGGCAGAAAACCTACTGCAGAACTGGGCGTTCCCGCTGCCGGGAAGACCATGGGATGACGCTTCAGAGACTCATCCAGATACACGCGGATTCCATCCGGAAGTCCGAAGGGGCAAACACCGCCTACGGGGTGTCCCGTAGCTGCCAGTGTGTCATCGAAAGAAAGCATCTTGGCTTTACAGCTGAAGGTGTCTTTGAACTTTCGGTTGTCGATGCGGGCTGTACCCTCCACAACCAGAACGATCACGCTTCCGTCCTTCATCTCCAGAGCCAGAGACTTGGCGATCTCGCCGGGCTGGCGACCCAGAGCAGCAGCAGCTAAATCCACAGTGGCCGTGCTGACATCCAGCAGGATGATTTCGTTCTTCAGACCTCGTTCTTCAAAGTGCTTCACAACTTCAGGATAACCCATCGTTCTTACCTCTTTCGTGCTCCACACCGCTTGGCGGCATTTTTCGCAATTTAAAACCGGCCAATACAGGCCGGTCTTGTCCTCAGTTACGTTTATCATACACTATATCCAGCAAAAATGCAAGCATAAAAATTGCGTTTTTCGTGTATTTTTCAATATTTTTCGCTATTTTTTCATCCTTAGCGGAACTTCACGAACCAGATCACCGCGCAGACTGCCAGTACATCCACAAAAATGGAAAGAGGCACCAGAATTTTAAAACTTGCATGCTGCGTTTTGTGTCGGAAGGTGGACATCCCCAAAGCGATTCCCGGTCCCCCAAACAGGAAGGAGCAGAGAAACAGCCGCTTTTCAGGAATCCGCCAGCCGCCCTTTTTTGCTCTGTGCTTGTCAAATCCCATCATTCCAAAGGTGACAACATTCCAGAACACCAGAGCGATCACAAGATACGTCAGGAACTTCATTATTCCACACCGTTGACCACGTTGGTCGCCTTCCCCTGCAGGAAGGCCGCCAGATTATCTTCCGCCATGCGGATGATGCGGCCGCGGGATTCCTTTGCCGCCCAGGCATTGTGCGGGGTCAGAATACAGTTCTTTGCGTAAACCAGCGGATTGTCGGGTTCCACAGGTTCGTTGTGGAGGGCATCCACCGCCGCAGCATACACCTTTCCGCTGTTCAGAGCGTCTGCCAGATCCTGTTCCACCACCAGGCCGCCGCGGGCTGTGTTGATCAGGATCACACCATCCTTCATTTTAGCGATGGTGTCTTTGTTGATCATGTCCACGTTGCCGGCATGGAGAGGACAGTGCAGGGAAATCACATCCGCTTCCGCATAGATCTCTTCCAAAGTTCCATAGCGGCAGGTTTCGGTCTCCCACTCCGGCTTCGGATTTCTGCTGTTAACGATCAGCTTCATACCCATGGCTTCTGCCATGCGGCCAAAGGCCTGACCGATGCGGCCGTATCCAATGATTCCTAAAGTCTTTCCATCCAGTTCGATCAGCGGATAGTCCCAGAAGGTAAAGTCATCGCAGGTCTCCCAGCGTCCCTTTTTCACTTCTGTGTTGTGATGTCCCACGCGATTGGTCACTTCCATCAGCAGTGCCATGGCATGCTGCGCCACGGTCATGGTGCCGTAGCCCGGAATGTTGGTCACAGGGATTCCCAGACGTCCCGCCTCTTCATAATCCACAGAATTGTATCCCGTAGACAGCATCCCGATGTACTTCACGTTGGGGCAGGCATTCAGAACATCCTTACCCATGCGTGTCTTGTTGTTGATCACGATTTCCGCATCGCCGATACGCTCGATGACTTCCTGCGGATTTGCGGAGTCGGTAACGGGATAGACCGTCACATCTCCATACTTATCGAACCCTTCCCAGCTGAGATCTCCGGGGTTGCAGGTATTTCCGTCCAGAATCACAATCTTCATATATATACTCTCCTTAATATTAAATCAGTCGCTTTTCCAGATCTTCCTTCATATCTTCATAACCAGGCTTACCCAGCAGAGCGAACATGTTCTTCTTGTAGCTTTCCACACCCGGCTGATCGAAGGGATTTACGTTCAGCATATAACCGCCGATACCACATGCCTTTTCGAAGAAGTATACCAGCTGACCGAAGTGATATGCGTCAGCTTCGGGGATCTCCAGAACGATGTTGGGAACGTTTCCGTCCACATGAGCCAGCAGAGTACCCTGGAAAGCCTTGCTGTTGACAAACTGCATGGACTTACCGGTCAGGAAGTTCAGACCATCGATGTTTTCCGGATCTTCTTCAATGAAGATATCCTTCGCAGAGTTTTCCACCCACAGAACGGTTTCGAACAGCATGTCGGGACCATCCTGAATGTACTGGCCGATGGAGTGTAAGTCGGTGGAGAAGTTAGCACTTACCGGGAAGATACCCTTCTTATCCTTACCGTGGCTTTCGCCGAACAGCTGCTTATACCATTCGCCGAACATCACCAGCGCCGGTTCATAGTTCACCAGGATTTCCACGTCTCTGCGCTTGTTCATCATGCAGTGACGGATCGCTGCATATCTCAGGCAGTCGTTGGTTTCCACATCGCCGCCCTGGTACTTTTCTCTTGCGTCAGCCGCACCCTGCATCACCGCATCGATGTCGATGCCGGCAACCGCCATGGGCAGCAGGCCCACTGCGGTCAGAACAGAGAAACGACCGCCGATATCGTCAGCGATGACGAAGGTTTCGTAACCTTCTCTGTCGCTTAAAGTCTTCAGAGTTCCGCGAGCCTTGTCGGTGGTTGCGTAAATTCTTTCCTTTGCGCCTTCCTTACCGTAGCGTTCTTCCAGTTCCTTCTTCAGAAGACGGAACGCAATGGCAGGTTCAGTAGTGGTACCGGACTTGGAAATCACGTTGATGGCAAAGTCTCTGCCTTCGATCAGGCTCATGATTTCGGACAGTGCACGAGAGCTGATGCTGTTACCCACGAAGTAGATGTCGGGGGTATCTTTCTTCAGATTATTATAAATAGGAGACTTGATGAATTCCAGAGCAGCTCTGGCACCAAGATAGGAACCGCCGATCCCGATCACCAGGAACACATCGCACTGGCCCTTGATCTTTTCCGCAGCCTTCTTGATTCTTTCATATTCTTCCTTATCGTAGTTGACCGGCAGATCCACCCAACCGATAAAGTCATTTCCGGGAGCTTCACCGTTGTTCAGATACTCCGCACAAACCTTCGCCTGTGCATCCTGCATCTTGATTTCTGTGTTGGTAATGAACCCTTTCAGTCCATTTTCTTTCAATGTGATACCCATGATCACTACCTCCTTATTTATCATTATTTGTTATTATATGCAATATTTTGATTTTCTTTTTTCGTTTTTGATTCGCACCAGTTTAGTATACCGCTTTTTCCGTCCAAACGCAATAAAAAAAGAGCTACCACATAAGTGATAGCTCTTGATTTGTTTGAATTATACCCTTCGTGCTTCGCACTGACGGGTATATGTTATACCACCGCTCTGTCTTCGCTTGCGCTCGCCACTCGCGGGGTATAGACATTATTCGTTGATCTTAGCTACAACGCCGGAAGCAACGGTTCTGCCGCCTTCACGAATAGCGAAACGCAGACCTTCTTCGATAGCGATCGGAGTGATCAGTTCGATGTCCATGGAGATGTTGTCTCCGGGCATGCACATTTCAACGCCTGCCGGCAGGTTGATGGTACCGGTAACGTCGGTAGTTCTGAAGTAGAACTGCGGTCTGTAACCGTTGAAGAACGGAGTGTGACGGCCGCCTTCTTCCTTCTTCAGTACGTATACTTCAGAGTGGAACTTGGTGTGCGGGTGGATGGTGTTCGGAGCAGCCAGAACCTGACCTCTTTCGATTTCAGTTCTCTGTACGCCTCTCAGCAGTGCACCGATGTTGTCGCCTGCCTGACCCTGATCCAGCAGCTTACGGAACATTTCGATACCGGTTACAACTACCTTTCTCTTTTCTTCGGTCAGACCTACTACTTCAACTTCGTCAGATACCTTCAGTACACCTCTTTCGATTCTACCGGTTGCTACGGTACCACGACCGGTGATGGAGAAGATGTCTTCGATGGGCATCAGGAAGGGCTTGTCAGTTGCTCTTTCCGGATCCGGAATGTATGCGTCGATTTCGTTGAACAGTTCCAGGATCTTGTCGCCCCATTCGCTCTGAGGATCTTCCAGAGCCTTCAGAGCGGAACCTCTTACGATCGGAGTGTCGTCGCCGGGGAAGTCATAGGTATCCAGCAGTTCACGGATTTCCATTTCTACCAGATCCAGCAGTTCTTCGTCGTCAACCATGTCGCACTTGTTCAGGAATACTACGATGTAGGGTACGCCTACCTGTCTGGACAGCAGGATGTGTTCTCTGGTCTGCGGCATCGGACCGTCAGTAGCAGCACATACCAGGATAGCACCGTCCATCTGAGCAGCACCGGTGATCATGTTCTTTACGTAGTCAGCGTGTCCCGGGCAGTCTACGTGAGCGTAGTGTCTGTTGGGGGTTTCGTATTCTACGTGAGCGGTAGAGATGGTGATACCTCTTTCTCTTTCTTCCGGAGCCTTGTCGATCTGGTCGAAGTCAACCTTAGCGCCCAGGCCGTATCTTTCATACAGAGTCTTGGTGATAGC
>JAFOGM010000220.1 GCA_017386805.1 Bacillota bacterium | reverse complement strand
CTGCACCGACCATTTCCGTGAAGTGCTGCAGACCGCGAGCGCCGCCGCCGATGAAGCCCATCTTGGGGCAGATTTCACGAGCCATCTTGTATGCCTTCTTTGCGATGGACATACCTGCCTGCCAGAGGCCGTGATCGATGCGTTCCTGCACTTCCAGACCGCTGTTGGTTCCCAAGTAGGCCATGAGGCCGCCCTTTCCGTTGATCTTCTTGCGCATTTCCTTGTGAGTGAATTCACCACTGTAGCACATGTCGATCAGTGCACCTACAGGGAGAACACCGGCTCTTTCCGGAGAGAAGGGACCGTCGCCATCCAGACCGTTGTTGGAGTCGATGACGCTGCCGCGGCAATGAGCTCCCACGGAGATTCCGCCGCCCAGGTGAGCCACGATCACGTTGAGCTCATTGTAAGGGCGACCTACGGCCGCTGCGTAGCGGCGGGCGGTTGCCTTCTGGTTCAAGGCGTGTAAGGTGGAGGTACGGGGCAGCTCCGGAAGGCCGCTGTAGCGGGCCAGGGGGAAGAATTCGTCGGTCTTGACGGTATCTGCGGTGATCACGGGAAGGTCGTATTCCTTTCCCAGTTCGTACGCGATGAAGCAGCCGGTGCTGGAAATGTGAAGGCCGTACTGTTCAGACGCGATGTCTTCCAGCATATCTTCGGTGATGCGGTAGATTCCGCCTTCGATGGGCTTACAGCAGCCGCCTCTGGCTACGATGCAGCTGAAATCTTTTAGATCGTATTCGCGGTCTTCCAGGAATTTCAGGATCGCTTCTTTTCGGAAATCCTTCTGATCCAGGGGGCTGGGATACTGGCTCAGCTGATCCTGAGAGTGGTGAAGGGATTCTCTGGCCACTTCCTGATAATCTTCATATACGGAAACCTTGGTGGATGTGGAACCCAGGTTCATGATCAATAATTTATAACTCATAATGTCACCTCATGCGTTTTGTGTAAAAAAATTCTGACAGATAACATTGTATCACTTTCTGCGAAATGTTACAATATGGGTAACTATCTCAGAAAGGAGCGTCGGACCGGATCCGGCGGAAAGAGCCATGAAACCAGTTGTAAACAAAGACAAGTGCCGTGCATGTAAGTATTGTATTCGTGTTTGTCCTGCAAAGGCCATTTCCATGGGACCTGACGGTAAGGCGCAGATCGGACCCACATGTGTAGGCTGCGGTTCCTGCGTGGACCTGTGCATGGTTGGAGCCATCGAAGAAGAATAGGTGAGAAAAGAAAGGACGGTAGTTCAATGAAGTTTTATATCGTAGATGCATTTACTGAAACTGTATTCGGCGGCAACCCCGCAGGCGTAGTGATCATTCCTGACGGTGCAGATTTCCCCGATGACGAAACCATGAGAAAGACTGCAGCAGAGCTGCGTTATTCCGAAACTGCGTTCATCAAGAAACTGAACGACAAGGAATTCAACATTCGTTATTTCACTCCCGCTGCGGAAGTGGATCTGTGCGGCCATGCAACCATCGGTTCCTTCGTTGCTTTAGCTGATGCAGGTCTGGTAAAGGCTGGCGAACACTACACCAACCACACTCTGGCTGGTACCATCGGTATCGACGTGGGTGAAGGTTCCGTTCTGATGGATATGGCAGTTCCTCAGTATATCAACGAAATCGCCACTGCGGAAGGTCAGAAGGAATTATATGAAATCATGGGTCTGTCTGCAGAAGGTCAGGGCGAAGTGGAAGGTCAGTATCTGATTCCCGAAATGATTTCCACCGGTTTACCCGACATCATGATGCCCGTGAAGAACGAAGAAGAACTGGCAAAGATCGCTCCGGACTTCCCGGCGCTGGCGAAGCTCTCCGAACGTTATGAAGTTGTGGGCGTACACGCCTTTACCGTGAACACCGAAGATGGCGCAGTACACTGCAGAAACTTCGCTCCGCTGTATGACATCGACGAAGAAGCTGCCACCGGTACTTCCAACGGTGCGCTGACCTATTACTTATACAGAAAGAACATCGTAAAGCCTGGCGTGGAAAACACCTTCATCCAGGGCGAAGCTATGGATCGTCCCTCCAAGATCAACTCCAAGCTGACCGAAGAAGGCGGCGTTAAGGTTCAGGTGGGCGGAAACGGCGTTCTGCTGGCGAAGGGCGATATCAATATTTAAGGAGAACGATATGATTCGAGTAAATCCGGACCTTTGTGTGGGCTGTTTCCGCTGCTTCGGGGTCTGCAATTGTACTGTATTCAGCGAAGTGGATGGACAGGCCTGGGCCGATCCCGAAAAGAGATGTCTGAAGTGCATGCACTGCGCGTCCGTTTGTCCCGTAGGAGCGATCACCTGGGACGAGGAAGCTGCTGTGGAAGAAGACGTGGAAAAGTATTCTGACGAGTTCCACGGTGAACTGGTGAAACTGGTTCGCCAGCGTCGTTCCTATCGCCATTACATGGATCGTCCCGTGGAAGACGAAGTGCTGAAGGAAGCTCTGGAACTGGCTTGTTGGGCTCCCAGCGCCAAGAACGAACATCCCACCAAGTGGATCGTGGTCCGCAGCAGGGAAGTGCTGGACGACATGATGAACAAGATCCTGGCCTGGGTCCAGGAGACCGGAAATTCCCTGGAGATCCTGGAATCCTACAAAGAAGGAATGAACGTGGTCATGGGTACCGCTCCGGTGATCCTTCTGGCCTACTGTTCTGACAATGCGGTGAATCCGAAGCAGGATACCGCCATTGCCATGGAAACGTTGGAACTGCTGTTACAGTCCCAGGGCTTAGGCACCTGCTGGGCAGGCTACCTGACCCGCATGATGAACGCTGTTCCGGCTCTCGTGGAAGACTTTGCTCTTCCGGAAGGTCACAGCTTCTATGGAGCCTTCATGATCGGCTATCCTCAGGATGAAGATTACATCCATGTTCCCAAGCGATTGAATCAGGCAGACATCATCTGGAAATAGCCTAAGGTAAAATACGACCTCTCTGTGAACTTACAGAGGGGTTTTTCTTTTGGCGGCAATTGTAGAGAAGCACTTCAATATACGAAGGGAGAGATTTTTTGCCAGTTTCTCGTGATTTCCCTATCGAAAAATGGCAAAAATCATCATGGAGAAAGAGAGTGTGGGATATTATGGGAGAAATGTCAGGGGTAAATGGCCTTGAAATCAAGAAATCTCTGTAGTATACGACAAATGATATTGTCCAAATGGGTTGTAATGTCGTTTGAAAAGAGGAAAACGGCTGTTAGCAGAGTGAATTTGCCAGTTTTCGAGATGTTTTCATTCGATGTTTGGCAAAAATTCAAAGCGTTCGGTAATTTGAGAAAAGGAGGAACGTTCAAGACGATCTGTTTGATTTGACTGAAATAAGGATGTGTCGAATAAATTCCTAAACAAATAAAAAACCTGTCACTTTGACGAGTTATCGTCTGGTGACAGGTTTTGTCTTTTGTTATGCAATTGAACTTACTTTTTGAAGAATGTCCGGTTGACAGCAGTCATAACCTGGAACAGCGAGGTAGCTGCCAGGAGACCCAGGGCGATGGCGCCAGCCATGGAGATGGTGGCGTAGCCGGTTGCTGCGGCCAGGGCGGTTTCGTGGGTGACGAAAGCTCGCATGGTGCGGTACATTCCCGCCCCCGGAACGATGGGCATGATCCCCGGAATACAGAAGACCATGACGGGGTCTTTGAATACACGGGCAGCGATCTGGGACAGGAAGGTCACCAGGAAGGCGCTGAGGAAGGATGCGAAGGCATCCCCGTAACCAACTTCCACAGCAACTAAGTACAGGATCCAGCCAGCAGCACCGATGAGGCCGGTGGGGATCAGATGACGGCGGGGCTGATTGAAGATCAGGGCATACCCCACGGTGGAACCGATACCGGCAATAAACTGAAGCAGCATTATAACACACCTCCCATTCCGCTGTAGAGAGCCATGATGGCAGCGGCGCCCATGGCGATGGAAAGGGCGGTCAGAATGGCGTCAGCCGCTCTGGAAACGCCGGAAACCGTATCTCCGGCCAGGATATCGCGAACGGCATTGGTGATCATTACCCCGGGGAAGAAGATCATCAGAGAACCGATGATGATGGGGTCGAAATTGAGCCCCAGCCCCACGTGGGTAAGGAAGATAGCCATTGCTGTGGCGGAAGCGCAGCAGAGGAAGGTTTCGATGAACCAGTTCAGCTGAAGTTTTGCGATCAGCTTCATCTGCAGTAAGTAGGTGAGCCCGCCGACGATCAGAGAACTGATGAAGTCGGTGAGAGCACCGTTGAACATCAGGGTGAAGCAGCTGGAGATCATCATAGCGCCCAGAAGACGAATGGGGAAAGAAAATTGTTCTTCCCGGCTGATCTGCGCCACCAGTTCCTCTGCGGTTTCCAGTGTCAGCTCTCCGGACTCCAGACGGCGGGATAAGCTGTTCAGCTGAGAAATGCGTTCCAAATCGGTTCGCGCTCCGCGGATACGTTTGATATAACTCTGGACTGCGGTGTTGTCGTCGGAGCCGTTGACGGTCAGAAACAGACCGGTAGGCATGACGAACACGTCGGCATCTTCCACCCCGCAGGCACGGCAGATACGGACGGCCGTGTCCTCTACGCGGGCGGTTTCACCTCCGCTTTTTAACATTAATTCTCCGGCTTTCAGGGCCAGGAGAAGGACTCTTTTTTCATCAATTTTCATTGAATTTCCTCCCGAAAAGGTTGAAAAACTCAGGGATTTGCTCACATACCCTTTTAATCTATTCGTTTTTTGAAGAGGTGTCAATAGGAATTTCTGTAAAATGTAAAAAGTCAAGGAATTGCTTCGAAAAATGAGAAAAATTGTACAAAAAACCGCAAAAACAGATGAAAAAACACACGGTGCCGTGTGCTTGAGAGGTGTTGAAATTCCAACGTTTTCGGGCGTTTTTGGCGGCTTTTGCGACAAAAAATAGTGTACAAGGAGGGATTTTGTGGTATAATAATAGGGCATTTGTTTTGGAAATGCGTGAAAGGAAAGGAATTTGATATGGGAAAGAAGCTTATATCTGTGTGGCTTGTCTTGACGATCTTACTCTGCTCCTCGATCTCTATTTTTGCAGAAGAAACCGTAACCGGTACTTTCTTCTTCAGAGACATCCGTATCAACGGTACACAAATTTGGAACTACGAACTGAACCGTCCCTTCTTCCTGTACGATGGTGTGACCTACGTCCCCATGTCCGATGGAATCCAGAAAGCCATGGGCCTGCAGTGTGAGATGGATTGGGAAAGCCGCACATTAAAAATCTTAAAAACCGATATTGCAAATGAACAGGTGAAAGACGCAGACTTGGCCAGCGATATGAATGATGTCCAGGCCACCATCGTGGAAGATGTAAAAGTCATCACCTATACTCCGGAAGTGAAGAACCAGGTGATTTTTGCGCAAGAGCATCTGGATGAACTGGAAGTGAGCCAGAACGCCGCGGAAATCGAACCGCCGGTGTTGATTGCCCATGAACTGGATCTGGAAGAACTTCCGGTCATGAGCTATGGCGGGACTATGTACCTTCCGCTGAAAGCTCT